>JBEPYP010000096.1:0-4786 GCA_041641355.1 Thermoproteota archaeon
TGCAAATCCCTTCCAAGTACGATTTGTCCTTCAGTTATGTATGCAGTTAGATCAGGTATAGGATGGCTTATATCATCGTTAGGCATGGTTAATATCGGCATTTGTGTTATGCTGCCTTTTTTACCTTTTATTCTACCCGCCCTTTCATATATTGTAGCTAGGTCTGTATACATATAACCGGGATATCCTTTCCTTCCAGGCACTTCTTCTCTGGCAGTACTTATTTCCCTCAATGCTTCACCGTAATTAGTCATGTCTGTTATTATTACAAGTATATGCATGTCTTTTTCAAAGGCCAAATATTCTGCTAGAGTTAATGCTATCCTCGGCGTTATTACTCTCTCGAAAGCAGGATCGTCTGCTAAGTTTAAGAATAAGGCACTTCTCTTTATCGCACCCGTTTCTTCTAGACTTCTCTTAAAGAAAACAGCCTCATCATGTTGCACACCAATTGCTGCGAATATAACTGCGAATTCTTCTTCTTGACCTAAAACAGTAGCTTGTCTAGCTATCTGTGCAGCTATTCTGTTATGGGGCAATCCGGCCCCAGAGAATATAGGCAACTTTTGTCCTCTTATTAAAGTATTCATACCGTCTATAACAGAAACACCTGTTTGGATGAAGTTCGTAGGATAGTCCCTCCTTTCAGGATTTATAGGATAACCGTTAACATCTAGTTTATCCCTAGGTATTGGAGGGGGTAAAGCGTCTATAGGTCTACCTAAACCGTCGAAGACTCTTCCTAGCATATCTTCACTGACAGGCACCTCCATCGTCCTTCCTAAGAATTTAGCCTTTGTACCTTTCACAGAAAGCCCTGTAGTGCCTTCAAAAACTTGGACTATAGCTATACCATAGCCTACTTCTAACACCTTACCCAGTCTCTTTTCCCCTGTAGGTGTTTCTATTTCTAGTAATTCATCGTAGGCTACGTTCTTTACGTTCTCAACGACTAAAAGAGGACCTTTTATCTCTCTTACCGAATAATACTCTAATCCTCCACTAGCCACTTTTACTCACTTCTATTAATTTATTAAATGTGGAGTTTATTTCTTCTATCAAGTTATCTAGTTCGTAATATTTCTCATTAGGTATAGTATATCTTGCTCTCATCATCTTAACTACGATTGGTAGAGCCCTTATCGTAGATAGGCTTAAGCCTTTTTCCAAAGCGATTTTAGCTTTTTCGTAGAATTCAAGAAATGCTTTCAACATTTTGTATTGTTTTTGAACCACACAATAACTATCTACAGGATCGAATGCGTTTTGCTGTAAGAATCCTTCTCTAATCATTCTGGCAACGTCTAAAATTAATTTTTCACTGTCTGGAAGGGCTTCTGGTCCTAATAATTTAACGATCTCTTTTAGTTCATCTTCTTTTTGCAAAATCTCCAGCATCTTCCTTCTTAAATCGATCCAGTCTTTTCCAACTTCTTTTTCCCACCATTTTGAAACAGAATCTACGTATAGAGAATAGCTTATGATCCAATTTATCGCAGGATAATGTCTTGAATAAGCTAAAGCGCTATCTAAACCCCAGAACGTTCTAACAAACCTTAAAGTATGCACCGTAACGGGTTCAGAGAAATCTCCTCCTGGTGGAGAGACTGCACCTATTACGCTAACCGAGCCTACCAAGCCTTCTTGGGTAAGTGTGAGTACCCTGCCTGCTCTTTCGTAAAATTCAGCAAGTCTTGATGCAAGGTATGAAGGAAATCCTTCTTCAGCGGGCATTTCCTCCAATCTTCCGCTTATTTCCCTCAATGCTTCGGCCCATCTACTTGTCGAATCAGCTACTAAAACTACATCATAACCCATGTCTCTATAATATTCGGCTATCGTAATTCCAGTGTATATACTAGCTTCTCTAGCTGAGATGGGCATGTTGCTAGTATTGGCTATTAAGATGGTTCTCTCCATTAAAGGTCTGCCGCTATATGGATCTGACAATTCAGGGAATTTAACCAAAACTTCTGCCATTTCATTTCCTCTTTCACCGCAACCTATGTAAATCACAACCTTTGAATCGCACCACGCTGCTATTTGATGTAGCATAACCGTTTTGCCGGTCCCAAAACCTCCTGGTATCGCTGCTGTTCCTCCTTTAGCTATTGGGAACAGTATGTCGATGATTCTTTGTCCTGTTATCAAAGGTACCTCAGGATCTAATCTTTGTGAGTAAGGTCTAGGTCTTCTTACCGGCC
The DNA here is from genome assembly GCA_041641355.1 of Thermoproteota archaeon. GTDB lineage: Archaea > Thermoproteota > Thermoprotei > Gearchaeales > Gearchaeaceae > DSFO01. The sequence goes on from JBEPYP010000096.1 coordinate 2,205, forward strand.
ATTTATGGTATAATCTTATTTCATAGACCTTCGAATCATGCTCCACTTCAGCTATTACATCGTTAGCTGTGTATTCTCCTTCTTTTACAATGCTTTTTATTCTACCATGGATTTCAGGATGTATAAGTATCGAGTGTTTTATTAAGGGCGTTTCTTGTACGTAACCTACTATATATCCTCCCTTAACCTTATCCCCGACTTTGAGTAAAGGTTTAAAATACCATTCTTTATCCAAAGCTATAGGGTCTACTTGAACACCTCTCTTCACAAAATACCCTATTTTGCTAGCGATCAAATCTAGAGGTCTTTGAACACCATCATATGTTCTTCCTATTATTCCAGGTCCAAGCATAACTGAAAGCGGTTCTCCTGATCTATAGACATTTTCTCCAGGTTTCAAACCGCTCGTAGTTTCGTAAACCTGAATAACAGCTTTATCCCCCGAGACTGCTATTACTTCACCTATTAATCTTTCCTCTCCTACGTAGACTACTTCATACATTTTGACCCCTTCTAAACCTTCAGCTCTAACTGTAGGTCCGCTAATCCAAGTGATTTTTCCAAGCTTGAATTTCTCGCTCATCTTCTTAGCACCTCACCTACATTCTTCCTTATATCTTCTTTCATCCTCATAAGTCTTGCTTCTATTGTGTTATTGAAAGATATAGTGCCGCTCTCGTTGGTGACTATTACTCCTCCGTATTTGCTTATCTCCTCTGCCCGAATATCCATTTTCACCCCTTTATCTTTGATTATTTCTGAAGATAGTTTTTCTATTTCTTTTTTATCTTCAGGATTGCAATATACTATTACCTTTTTTTCACCTACATTATCCAACGCCTCTAATAACAACTTTCTTAAACTCTTTAAGTATACTTCTCTATTCTTTTTTACTTCATTTAAGGCTAGATCTATTGCTTTATCAACGTATTCACTATATAATTGCAGCGATTCATTCCTAACTTGCATTTCAGCATTGCTTATTATCATCCTCTTCATCGACTCCATCTTCCTAGCATATTCATCTTCGATTTCTTTGATCTTAGATATCGTTTCTTGATAATGCTTTTCCACGATCTTATCTGCTTGATAAGACAGCTTTTCCAGTTCGTTTATTATTTTGCTTTTAGTTTTTTCAGATATTTCCTCAACGGCTTTCTTTAAAGCTTCCATTTTTAAACTCCGAGGATTTGTCTTATTAATTTTCTATAATCTTCTATTTTTCTAGTTCCGCCAGGCCCTGGTATTTCATAGATTAAAGGCACGCTGACTTTTAACTTTATTTCCTGTATCTCTTTTTTGATAGGTCTAGCCAATTCTTCTTTAAGCAATATTAAACCCGTGTCTCCTTTACTTATCAGTTCTTTTATGAGTTGTAATATTTTACTGGGATTTTCTTCGATGTAACTTTCACAACCAGTCAAAGAGAATCCTATCACGAACTCTTCATCACCAATAGTTACGATCTTTTTCATAAAAGTTCTTATGCGTTAATCTTTTAATAATCTTTTCGAGTATATAACAAAAGATGACTATAGAAAGACTAATCAAAGCTTCATTACTAGTTGAGGTTAGTAAAATTAGTAGGGTGTTTTCTAAATTAATCGATTTCAGGTTGTTTCATGTTTTAGAATTAGGTCAGGAGAGGACTGAGGAAGTAGAAGATCTAATACAAAACTTAAGCAAAATTTCCGCTGAGCTAGATAACCTTTCAAGTGAGTTAGGAATAAAAAGAGAGTTTGGCGTTTTAGACTATTTGACAAATAAAGTTAAAGTGATAAAGACTGAATATGAATTTGAAGATCTAAGAGCTCTTGTTCAAGATCTTAAGTCTAAGTTGGAAGATTTATCGAAATCGATATCTCCTGTTATAGAGGAGAGAAGGAAGTTAGCAAAAGAACTAGAAGAAATGAGCGCATACAAGTCGAATTTAGAGTATATAAGCAAGTTAGGGATAAGATCTGATTTCCTAAAAGCTTTGAAGAGAGTCTTCTATGCCTTGGTTGTGGTCAATTCTAAGACTTTGTTGGAACTTAAGCGAAGCCTTCCAGACGATTTCTTTTTAATCAGCGAAAAATTAGCCGAAGATCTTCATGCTGCATTAATAATAGGTAAGCCTGAACAGGCTGAGAAAGCAAATCGAATCCTAGGAGGCTTGGAAGCTAAACAAATTAAGTTCCCTGAAGAGCAAGTTTCAATAGAAGATGGTATTCGACAGCTGGAAAATAAAATAAACGATTATAAGATTAAATTAAACGAATTAGAACTAAAAATCGCTTACGAAAGTAAAAGAAAATATTATGATTTACTCGCTCTATATGAACTTACATATTTACAATACTTAAATATATTAAATATAAGATTAAATAAGCCTCTAAAGAATTTTGTAGTAATAGAGGGGTTCATACCTTATAAATATAAAGACGATTTCAAAAAGGTTATCGGTAATGATGCATTTATAGATTTCAATGAAACAGAAGACAAAGATATCCCTTCTCTAATCGTCAACAAACCCGTGATAAAGTCTTTTGAAAACATAACACTTATGCAAGGACCTGCTGCATATCGTGAAGTCGAACCTA
>JBEPYP010000097.1:0-4690 GCA_041641355.1 Thermoproteota archaeon
AATTCTAGTTTGTTGATGTTTATCAAGGAAATCTTCTCCTTAAACGCTAATAGGTCTTCCTTATTCAAGCTTAGTTCCCCGATGTTTTTTATCGTTATAACGTTTGGAGGAGTTAAGAGCTCTTGAGCTGAAGAAGATACCGTCTTTACAACCTTAGCTCCTGCTTCTCTGGTAACCACATAAAGTTTTATCGCTTCTCTTACGAGCTCGCTTATAGCTTTTCCTGATGCTTCTGCTATTTCTTTCAGAGCATCTTTGAGGTCTTGATCAATCCCTTTCACTATTATCACTGATGTTTCTTTCTTTTCTTCTTTCTTTTCAGGCTCCTCAGACATAGTAAAGATATATTTTTACTTATATTAAAATTTATCCATATACCAAGATAGAAAAGTAGCAAAGGAATCAAACCACCAAGAAATCTTTGGATAAATAACGCTATTCCTCTCCCCATCTACTATTAATTTAGTTCGATCGAAAACTACTCCTTCAAAGTCGATTTTACGAAATCTAACTCCTTGAAGTTCCAAATCGACATTACCTAAAACCAATACTTCCTCGATTTCTCTATCGTTTTTCAATATGAAACTACATGCATGTTTCAAAAAATCTTTATCAGAATCTATCAGAACGATCCTCTCGCCCAGTCTATCAAAAACGAATGAGATCTCTGCTTTATAAGCCTTCATAGCTTCCTTCGTGATCGTTAAAGCTTCATCGAAACTTTGATCCAAAGTTTCTTCTTCATTGGCGTTCAAAGTAGTCAACCTTGAAGAAATATCTCGCAAAATATAAGGAGCTACCTTGCTAAGTGGACTGAAATTGAGATTGGCCAAAACATGCCCTAACTTTTTGGAGTTTAATTTGAATACGCTCCTTAATTTTTTGCTGTATATACGAGAAATTTCGATTTCTTCCAACGATCCTATCTCTTTCCATTCCTTTAAAGGTAAGTTTGGAGCTTCTTCTTTGATGACGAAAGGTATTCCTCGATGATCAAAGATAATATGACCCTTCTCATTGAAGAACAAACCCAAATCTGCTTTGATTTCTTCCATAGAAGAACTCAGCATGGAAGGCGTTGAAGATTTACAATCTATTACGTTTATGCCTGAGGCCAAAATGAAGCTTTCGAAAAGATTCTTAGCTTGGTATCCTCTTGCAGAACCATCGTAGCTAGTAGCTACATAGCTAGGATTTAAAGCTATTACAGATCTAGCTAAAGATTCCATGCTATAATCCTAGTTCTTCTAAGAGGATGGGAACTACATCGAGAAAGGCAAACGGGTTAGGAACGCTGTTCGAGGTTATTATTGATTGAACATCAAGCGCTTTGAGCTTATCTATCGCGTTCGAAACGAAAAGACCATGAGTAGCTACTACGTGTATTTCCTTAGCTTCTTTTTTCCTAAGGAACTTTATTGCCTCAACCACCGTGCTCCCCGTGCTTATTATGTCATCCATAAGGATTACATGCTTACCCTTGACTTCAACGTTGATGCTAAAGAGTTCTACCTTTTCATCGCCCAATCTCTTTTTATCTATGAAGCCTGAGCCCAACTCCAATTCTTTAGCTAAAAGATTAGCTAATTCAAATGCATCGTCATCAGGACCTATAACTACATAGTCCTCTCTTCCTCTGAACTTCTCGAAGAAGCTTTTGAAATGAGAAGCTAATTTTAAGTTCTTTATCTCCAATCCTTTTATTTTAGGCATTCCCGCATGGAAATGAGCATCTATAGTGATTATCTTATCTATACCCGAGAAACTTAGTAGTTCTAAAGTTAAGATTTGAGATATTGCTTCTCCTTCCTTATACCTCTTGTCTTGTCGAGTGTAAGCTAAATAAGGTATTAAAGCGGTTATCCTGCAATCTCCTAGTTCTTTTAAGGTTTTAGCAGCAAAAACCGTTTCCGTCAACCTTTTATCAGGCTCTCCATGCATGCTTTGTACTAGTATTACATCTTCTTTAGGTTTTGAAGGTATCCTAAGATAAAGTTCGTTGTCAGGAAAATATCTAGATTCTACTTCTTGAATTTCCAACCCTTTCGCAGATTTCCTAAAATTCTCGATTAAGTGTCTTGCACCAGATAATAGGAGAACGCTCATCATTTGCCTCGTGATATAATATCGAATGAAATCTAAAAATTAATTAACGTTTGCTATTCAGAAAATTAAAATGCTTACTTGATTCCAGATTGCAAAGCACTTAGCTCGTTGGAGCTTTCGTGAGACTATAAAAAATGGTTCACCTGACAGGTTTGTAGAAATAACACTTGGCAAATCCTTCTAGTTTTCCATAGATTATGCTCAAAGGATGATCTATTTTATTAAAACCAAATATTTTCACAGAATCTGGAGCGATTACTACATATCTGTCCACATCGAATTTGATTAAAGGGTCTTTTTCGAATATTATTTTAAAAGGTACTGAATTCTCGATCAGAATCTTAGATATTTCCAAAATCAGCTGCTTCCTTTCTTTGTCAAGCTTGCCTTTTCTGCCCTTCATCAAAGATTTGACGTCATCAGCAGTGGTTTTCGAGATGCCTTTATACTCTGTTATTAAAACTTTCCCTTCTTCAAACTTAACTTCTATGCTTTTCATTTTGTTTAAGTAATCCAAAATATCCGGTATAGACATTCTTAATCAATTATCTAATTAAGTATTTAATCGTTTGCATCATGTAAACCGTCTTCTTTTATCACAAAAGGAGCGAAATTAGAAGATTCATCTAACTCTTCTAGTAATTCAGCATATCTTTTCTCCTTAAACTTCACCAATCTTATCGAGTTTTTACAATACTTCACTATGACATTACCTCCAACGGGTTTCTCCGTGAATTTCTCCTTATCTCCAAAAGGACCGCTCGTAACCTGGTTCGTTATAATACCTGCTATTTCATATCTTGAACAAACTTCCAAGAGAAACTTCAAATGGCTTTCCAGCGAATGTTGTCTTATTATCATTAAGTCTTGGTTGTATTCACCTCTTAAATGGGTTGAAACGCAATCTATTACTATGACCTTAATGCCGTATCTTTCCAAGTAATCTCGAGAAATCCTCAAGATCTTATCTTGTTCTTCGAAGCTCCATACTCGTTTGTATAATATCCTTTTCAAAGCTAACCTAGTATCGATGTTGAACCTTGAAGCAATTTTCATAAGCCTTGGAGGACTAAAGGAACCTTCTGTATCTATGAAAATCGATGAGGGAGAAACTTCATTTGAAGGAATATATAATTGGGAAGTTATGCATAGTTGCTGGGCTAATATGCTCTTACCCGTACCAAAGCCACCATATATCTGCGTTATAACGCCCGTTTCTATTCCTCCCTTCAACAAGCCATCTATACTTTTTACTCCTGTAGTAATCCTCATTTAAATTTATGAGACTTGGCTAAGAATAAGCCTTTAGAAGAAGGAGTTAACTTCTTGATCCCGCTTATTATCTTCTCTTCTATTAAATCTTCGCTGATTAGCTTATCCAACAATTCATCAGGATCCTTGAAGAAACCTAAGGAAAGAGCAAGATTCTTGAATTCCTTTCTACTTATCATGTTATTCTCCATGCTCAAAATCAAATCTGCTATTAGATCGCTTAAGTTTCCGTAAAGCATTTCTAGTATACTTTTCCTAGATAAATCTTTAATAGATTTCGAAACTTTATCCATCATTAAAAGACTTTCGTCTTCAAGCTTTAGTTTCATAAAGTTAGCTTTAAAGTCGTAGTTTAAAATTTCTTCGCCTTGGAAATAAATAACGCCATCATGCTTGATCACATAAACAGTCTTGAATCTAGAGAGAAATTTAGGATCCAGCTCTCCATGGTTAGCAGTGAAATAAGCTGTCACATCGTTAAGAATTAATCGATCGAGGAGTTCGAAATAAAATTCTTTGGAATGATGATTTCCCATACCTCCTATTAGAGAAGAACCTTCAGGACCTTCTATGAATACGTTTAGCTCAGAAAAAGGATTTTCATTAGAATATAACTCGACGAGGATTAAGATTCCCAACAATTTTCTAGCTTTGGTTGAATAAAGCTTTGATAGATCGATGATAAGGAAACCTTTCTCTTCGATTAAGCTCAGTAGTGGATTACCTGATAAACTTAAACAATGATCTATTTCTGAAAAATCATGGAGTTCAAAAATTAGTTCTTCTATCGAGATCAAATCCAAGGGAGAGTGAATGAAAGGATTGGAAGAGGAAGATAGTTTTTCCATCAAAATGCTTATGCTCAGTTCTTCTGAAGATATCTTTGCCAAAGCTTCTCTGAGATGTAACTTCCCATGCGAGGGGATGTAGATTTGGGATAAAATTGCTTCTAGGAAAACGATCTTTGAATCTTTAAGAGAACTAAGATGCAGTTTTTGATCAGGAACCACAAGCTTGAATGAATCTAAAGTTCTAGACAAAAGTCCTGTGCAATCCATCAACAATAAAGCACCTTCATCGATGTTTTTCATTAAACGCTTGATCATCATAGCTCTGCTTAAAATATCGCCTATTATCAAGTAAGGTCCTTTTGCTACCATTTCAAAGCATCAACTTCTACAAGCTCAACTTCGATTCCTCTAGATACAAGATAAGAAGAAACCATCTCAAGCTTACTGATTAAGCCTGAAATTTTCGATTTCAATAAAGAATTCGATAGTTTAAAGCTTAGGAAATCATCTTTTATTATCAC
>JBEPYP010000098.1:0-4649 GCA_041641355.1 Thermoproteota archaeon
TTGTTAAAAATTTGGGTGCAAGGTGTATTAGTAAGCCTCTTTCTGTTTCAACGTCATTCATCTAGTCGGCCGGAGAACTCACAAAGGGTGCTCATAGTTCTCCCCGGCCTTTGTCATTACGGGGGATTATGTTTCACCGAGAAGTAGCAATACTCTGTCTACCCACTTTGTTGCCAAAGTGGGATCGACTTCATGGACATCCTGCTACTCTCGTGCCATTTCTGTAATCTACCAGGCCTTTCGGCCTATGCCTTGCGGCATCGTAATCCCTTTGGCGACAGAGGACTTTCCTCAGGCTTTCGCCCGAAGGACGTTCAATACACCTTGCACCCGTTATGATTATCTATCTGTTTAGTTTTAAAGTTTTTTGTGAAAAAGTATATATTAGGCGTCGACGACACCGATTCGACATATAGTTATTGTACCACTTATATAGCTACGCTTATAGTGGAGGAATTGATAAAAAACGGTTATAAAGTATTAGATTTTCCATATCTGATAAGACTCAACCCTAATATACCTTACAAAACTCGAGGTAATGCAGCAGTATCTATAAAGACTGAACTCGACGAAAACTTCTTGAACTACTTGATAAATTTTTTTAAAAAACACACAGCGCCTATAGAAGAACCACGAAGGTCTGATAAGCCCGCCCCTGTTTTAGCCATCTTCGAGGGAGAAAGAAGCAAAGAATTAGAGAAATTCTACGAAATGTGCTTAGTTAGAACAGTAAGCTTAGACGAAGCTTTGAAGATTACGAATAAACTGAAAATAAAATACGTGGCTACTAGAGGAAATCCGATGGGATTAATAGGTGCTATCGCAGCCATAGGGGCAAAACTAGAAGAGTTCACATATGAATTATTAGCTTATAGACCCGTTACAAAAAGAGAAAAAATACGAGAATTGAGTTATGAGAAAGTACTCTTAATGGACGAGAAATTTAAGGACTTCACATTCGCTAACATAGATCAAGAAAAGAAAAGAATACTGATCACCCCACATGGAAAAGATCCTGTACTCGTAGGTATAAGGGGGATAGATCCTGATAAATTAATCGAAGCATTTACCGGCTTGGGATTAAAGGCTGAAAAATGGCTCATCTTTAAAACAAATCAAGGAACGGGTTCTCATCTGAAAGCCGCAGAAAAACTCAAATTTTTAGATAAAGATTGTGTTTTCTCAGACATAGTTGAAATTTCAGATACTCCTTCCATAATTAAAGGCGGTCATGTAATTTTGAAAGCCACTTATAAAGATAAACTAGTTGAAATTGCTGTCTATAGAGAGAGCGGATTGATGAATAAAAAGGCTAGGCTTTTGGAAAGGGGCGATATCTTAAAGGTAGGAGGGTCGATAAAAGAAGCCAACGATAAGCTTTTGAAAATAAACGCTGAGAGAATAGAAATCATTAGGCTAAGCGAGCAATACGAAGAAATCGGCATTCACTGTATTAACTGCGGTTCAAAGATGAAAAGCGCAGGTTCAGGAAAAGGATTAAAATGCCCAAATTGTAAATTTAAGTTGAACTTCGAAGTTCATCTTCTTTCTAAACGAGAAAGAGAGTTGAAAGAAGGAGAAATACTCCTTCCTCCTCCTAGATCTAGGAGACATCTCACAAAACCTCCTGAACTAATCAAAAAATCAGTCGAAAAACCATTTGACTTAAAATACTTCTTTTCTAGAGAATTAGCGCTTAAGAAGCAGGAATCCATAATTAACTTCTCTAATTAGGTTAAAACCTACAGCTTTGCACCTGCTAATTACTTTAGATTTAATTTGTTTAGTTGCCTCGGCAGGATAACCCACATAATGATAAACCAAGGCATTGTTGGGGAGAATTTCATAGAGCTTAGAATAAAATTCTTTGGAATACAATTCCTCGGCTACTTTATAAGTAGGCGGATCATGAATTACCTTATTGAAATATCCTTTTTCTAAATCATCAAGAAGGTCAAGAACATCTTCATTGATTATAGTGATGTTTTCTAATCCTCTTGACCAGCTGTTATACTGAGCGATTTTGAGAACGTTAATATCTTTTTCTATCGTTACAATCTTCGCAGGTCTGTAATTAAGGGCGTGGATAGCCGTATAACCTAATCCAGTACATATATCAAGTACCCTATCTTTTTTGGTTATAGATAACGCTTTGACTTTTAAGAACGCATCTTGCCAAGGGGTGATATCTTTTATTCTATGCATATGAATCCCGTCGATTTCCAAAGTAGGGGCCGATCCTTCTATATTTCTTATTTTGTAAAATTTACCCGAATAAAACTTCAAAGGGAAGAATTTTCTATTAATATAAGCATAAACCTCTGTATTATCCTCCTTCTCTATGATGTGCTTTAGATCTTCTATCTCGAGTTCAACATCACTACCTACTAATTTCTCATCGACAAGCTTAAGTCTAGTTTTTGAAAGATTCAAATCTAAACTAACCTCTATAGAAACTATTTCTTTGTTTATAGCTTCTAAAATAGCCTTAGCAGTATCCCATGTTAAAAGAGGAACGCGCCTAGCGACGAACTTATATACTTTCATTAAATTCTCTTAGCATAGGCATCTTCAAACCATGTTTTTTAGCCACTTCAATTGCGTTTTTATAACCTGCATCAGCATGCCTAACCACACCTATCCCAGGATCTGAGGTTAAAGTCCTTATAGCCCTGACTTTAGCGATACGAGAACCATCTAGCACAACGTTGACTCCTGCATGTATACTATATCCTATCCCTACCCCTCCTCCATGATGAACTGCGACCCAAGCGGCCCCTGACACTGCGTTAAGTAAAGCATTTAAGATTGGCCAATCTGCAATCGCATCGCTGCCGTCCATCATACCTTCTGTTTCTCTATAAGGTGAAGCAACGCTTCCCGTGTCTAGATGGTCCCTGCCTATCCAAATGGGTCCTATTTCCCCTTTCCTGACCATTTCATTTGCTATTTCTGCAAACCTGGCACGCTCGCCTAGAGCTAACCAGCAAACTCTTGCTGGAAGTCCTTGGAACTTTACCTTGTTTCTAGCTTGTTCTATCCATCTAGTTATCTTTTTATCATAGCTGAATTCAGACAGTACCATTTCATCTAATTTATATATGTCGTTAGGATCTCCTACAAGCGAAACCCATCTAAAAGGCCCTCTTCCTTCGGCGAAGAGCGGCCTTATGAAAGCTTGTATAAACCCAGGATATGAGAAAGCTTGATCAAATCCAGCCTCATATGCCATTCTTCTAGCATTGTTACCGTATTCAAAAACTACCGCGTTCCTTTTCTTGAATTCTACCATAGCTTCGACCTGTTTTCTAATACTTTGCAAGGATCTCCTTCTATATTCTTCAGGATTCTCCTTTCTTAGTTTTTCTGCTTCTTCTAAGGTAAGCCCTAAAGGAATGTAACTAAGAGGATCATGAGCGGGCGTCTGATCAGTTACTACGTCGGGAATTATCCCCTTGCTTAAAATATTTGGATAAACCTCAGCCGCATTACCAAGAAGACCAATCGAAATAGGCTTTCTTCTCTTAGCATGTGTTATAACTAAATCCAAAGCTTTATCTAAATCATCTGTCCATGTGTCAAGAAAACCTTGCCTTATTTTTTTCTTTATCATCGTTTCATCAATCTCAACGATCAGAGCGACGCCTCCATTCATGGTTACAGCTAAAGGCTGAGCCCCTCCCATTTCTCCGAGCCCCGCACTAAGTACAAAGCGACCCTCCAAACTCCCATTAAAGTATTGGTTAGCTACAGCAGCGAAGGTTTCATAAGTTCCCTGAAGAATTCCTTGAGTACCTATATACATCCAGCTGCCGGCCGTCATTTGCCCAAACATTGTTAACCCCTTCTTTTCTAGTTCCAGAAAATATTGCCAATCGGCCCACTTAGGGACAAGCATTGCGTTCGAAATCAATACTTTAGGCACATAAGTATAAGTCTTAAAGATGGCTACAGGCTTTCCACTTTGAACTATTAACGTTTCATCTCTGCGCATTGTTAATAAGGAATCAACTATAGCTTCAAAGCTTTCCCAATTCCTAGCGGCCTTTCCTGTACCGCCGTAGACTATGAGATTCTTAGGATCCTTGGCCACCTCTACATCTAAAACATTGAAAAGCATACGTAATGGAGCTTCAATAAACCAATCTTGGCTTTTAACGTTTAACTCGTAACCTTTTATGGCATGGATTGTTCGTGTTAGAGGATCATAATACCCTTTTTCTATGAGTTCATAAATCGGCCTGTTCTTGTATTTTTCTAAATCGCCCATATGTATATTACGCGTTTCTGTTAAATCTTTTTAGCGAAAAAATCTACCCTTATTTTATATTTTCTTGGCGCATATTCGTTTACGATCTTAGTTTTTAAAACAGTAAATTCGTAACCCATACTTTTACAATATTCAGAGATCAACCTTAGCGCTTCACTGTAAAGATCTCCTTCTGTTCCTATATGATAGAAATGAATTATACCGCCTTCTTTTTTGATAACCTCTAAGGCATTCCTAAGAAACATATGCCCGCCTAATGGTAAGGTCATTAACACTCTATCAGCAAAGTTCACGTAATTATGAGATACTTCCGCGACATCTCCAAGAATACAAACTACCTTATCCTCGATTTTATTAATTTTAATGTTTTCTAACGCAT
>JBEPYP010000099.1:0-4610 GCA_041641355.1 Thermoproteota archaeon
AGAAATAGATAAAGGTATTTACGATGATTTATTTAAGGAGTGATGACGATGAGCACAACCCTCTTAAAAGACCTCAAAGGAATTATCGAAGATAGTATAAAGAAAATAGAAAACACTTCTAAGAAAAAATTCAGACAAACGTATGAGCTGATATTGGTCTTGAAAGAAATAGATGTCAAGAAGGATGCCGATAGACTTAACATGATTCTCAAACTACCCAATAAAATAGAAGGATTGAACAATAAAATTTGCGTCATAGCAGAAAGAGAAGTAGCCTCAAGTGCTCAAAAAGCTGAAGCAGATCTGGTATTAAGAAGAACAGATCTCGAGAAATTACAAGGTAATAAAAGAGAGCTCAAGAAACTTGCAAGAAATTATAAATTCTTCTTAGTACAACACGATCTAATGCCTCTAGTAGGTAAGATGCTAGGACAGTATCTAGGAAGCAGAGGTAAATTACCGCAAGTAATTCCTCCTAACGTTCCTGTTGAGAAATTGATCAACGATCTAAAGCAAAGCGTTAGGATAAGATTAAAAGGACAACCTACAATCTCTTGTGCAATAGGTAAGGAAGGGATGGATGCAAAATCAATAGCTGAGAATGCACTAACCTTAATAGAGGAGGTAGAAAAGAGGCTTGCAGGTAAAGGTAAGATTGCAAGTATTTATCTTAAAAAGACGATGAGTGAACCTATAAAGATCAAATAATGTCGCTACGATATAGACCGGTTAAAAAAATCACTAGAAAGGTTAAGGAGAGGATATTAGAAGAACTAGTACAGAACCTTAAAAATTACAAGTTCTTGATGGTAGCCGATTTGTTCAAAATAAGAAGTTCTGAATTACAGCAAATTAGGTTGCTGTTGAGACCGTTTGCAAAACTTAAATGTACTAGAAATAGGATAATGGAAAAGGCGCTAGAAAAAGTATATGGAACAAAGATTCTCAATCTTACTGGTTCTAATCTGTTCATTTTCACCAACAAAAATCCATACGAACTAAGCTTATTCCTATCAAAGAATAAAATACCCATCCCTGCACAGCCTGAAGCCATAGCGCCTAAGGATATAATAATACCTGAAGGAAACACAGGATTGACACCGGGTCCCATATTGAGCAAATTCAGCAAACTTAAAGTACCAACTAGGATAGTCGAAGGATCTGTATGGGTAGCCAAGGATACTGTAATAGTCAAGCAGGGAGAAAAAATCTCTAAAGAGGCTGTTGAATTGTTGAATTTACTTGGAATAAAACCTCTTGAATTGTCTTTGAATTTGAAAATGGCTTTTGATGGTAAAACAGTACTAGAGAAGCTCTCCTTAGATTTGGAAGAAATAACAAGCCAATTAAAGAAAGCTGTTGAAGATACATTTAAACTATCAATCCAAGCTAGATTGCCGATACGCGAAACAATTCCTATATTGATACAACAAGCATACCTGGACTATCTCAAAATATCGGAAAGCTTGGTTTTACCTGAAAAAGGCATACTAGAAAAGAACATCCAGAAAGCAGAAACTTTAGCTAGGGCTTTATACGAAAGAATCAAGGATAAGATTAAAGATTAATATAACTTTATTTAATAATAAAGTTACTATGGAATACATTTACGCAGGCTTGTTGTTACATTACGCAAAGAAAGAGATAACAGAGGAAAATATGGAGAAAATATTCCAGGCAACAGGTGCGACTTACGACTCTAATAAAATAAGGATGTTCGTAGCTGCCTTTAAGGAAATAAATATAGATGAGATTCTAAAAACTTCAACATTAGCTGTACCAGCAGCCGTTTCTACAGCTCCTGTGGCTGCAGAGGCAAAGACTGAAGCTAAAAAAGAAGAGAAAAAGGAAGAGAAAAAGGAAGAATTGTCTGAAGAGAGCTTAGCGGCAGGATTATCAGCTTTATTCGGTTAATCTGGTTTGGAAAAAGAAAAGGAATACCAGCTGAATTTTTTTAAAGAAAACCATTTTAAAAGGAAACAGTGTGTAATTTGTAAAAGGTATTTCTGGACATTAAACGATGAATTCGATACTTGCCAAGATGCGCCTTGCACAAATTATGAATTCATAGGAGATAAAAAGGCAGAAATTTCCATAGATGATGTAAGGAAATCCTTTATAGAGTTCTTCAAAAACAGAGGACATACCTACATAGAACCCAGGCCTGTTTTGGCTAGATGGAGGGATGACATTTACTTAACGATAGCAAGCATCGCAGTTTTTCAACCTTTTGTTACAAGTGGAGAAGTCGATCCTCCTGCAAATCCTTTAGTAATCTCCCAACCTTGCATGAGACTTAAGGATCTAGATTTTATAGGTCTTACTGCAGGAAGGCATTTGACCATATTCGAAATGGCTGCTCATCATGCTTTCAACAGTAAAGAGAAGTACGTCTATTGGAAAGATGAAACGGTTGCTTATTGTGATGAGTTAAATAGCAAGGTCTATAAAATAGATCCTTATAGCGTAACTTATATAGAGGAATTTTGGGAAGGGGGTGGAAACGCTGGACCTTGCTTAGAAGTTGCTTCTAAAGGTCTCGAGATAGCCACTTTAGTTTTCATGAAATACAAAATAGAGAAAGGAAATTATGTAGACCTCCCCCTCTTCATAGTGGATACTGGCTATGGTATGGAAAGATACCTATGGTATTTAACTGGCAAGCCTACGATATTTCACGCCTTATATAAGGAAAATATAGAAGAATTGTTCAAAAAAATAGGACTTAGAGCAGATGATGAAATCGTTTTAGAACATGCAAGATTATCTATACTATATAGTAAAGAAGGAATAAAGGCAAAAGAAAAAATTATTTCGAATATTAAATCGAATTTAGGAATAAAAGAAAATATAGAAGAAATAATAAATAAAATAGAATCGATATATGCCATTCTAGATCATACTAAAAGTATAGTTTTTATGTTAGCAGACGGTCTAGTACCTTCCAATAGCGGTGAGGGATACTTAGGAAGATTATTAATTAGAAATACATTAAAGCATATTCTAAATCTTAATATAGATATAAGCTTGATTGACTTAATAAATAAACAAATAGAATTATGGAAGAAATTTAAAAATATTATAAAAGCAAAAGATAGAATAAAAGAAATAATAGAAATTGAAGAAGAAAAATACCAACAATTGATCAAGAGAGCTTCATTAGAGATAAGTAATTTAATAAAATCCAAAAAAAGTATGGGTAAGATAAGCACTGAAGAATTGGTTGAACTTTATGATTCTAAAGGTATACATCCTGATTTCGTATTGAAAGAAGCTAAAAAAGAAGGAATAGAAGTTGAAATCCCTCCTGATTTCTTCTCTAAAGTTGTAGAAAAGCATGAAAAACCTATTGAAAAACAAGAAAAAGTGGAATTGCCAGATGTACAAGGTATTCCACCTACCTATCCTTTGTTCTATGATGATCCCTATTTAGCTGAGTTCGAGGCAAAGGTCATCGCTATTTTCAAACCGAATTGGATCGTCTTAGATAAGACAGCTTTTTACCCAGAAGGAGGGGGACAAATTTACGACACTGGTTCTTTGTATATAGGAGATGAAAAAGTTGAGGTGAAAAGAGTTTTCAAAAAAGATGGGGTTATACTGCACGAAATAAACCGTGTTTCCGATTCAATGCTAAACAAAACTGTTAAAGGAATCATCGACTTTGAAAGAAGACTCAGTATAATGAGACACCATACGGCTACACATATTCTACTATATTCCATAAGGAAAGTCTTAGGAGATCATGTTTGGCAAGCAGGAGCAAGCAAAGAGGAAGATAAAGCTAGGTTGGATATAACTCACTATAAGAAAATAACTAAGGAGGAGATGAGAAGGATTGAAGATTTAGCCAACGAAATAGTCTTCTCAAAGCTTCCCGTAAAAACAAGATACATGGAAAGAAAGGAAGCTGAAGAAAAATACGGTTTCAAACTTTACCAAGGAGGAGTTATGGGAGGAAGTTTAATAAGGGTTGTGAGCATCGGTAATTTAGATCATCAAGCCTGTGGCGGAACCCATGTCGATAATACTGAAGAAATAGGAATCATAAAGATAATTAAGAATGAAAGGATACAAGATGGGGTTGAAAGATTCATATTCACGGCTGGCAAGGCCGCGCTATATAAATTCAGAGAATACGAAGAATTGATAGAAGCTATTTCTGAAAACATAGAAAGCCCTAAGGAGAAGGTGTTAGAAAGTGTGTTGAAAATCGTCAAAGAAATGAAAAAAGGGAGGAAAGAAATAGAAAAATTGCGTAGCCTAGTAGGAGAGTACACCTATAAACTTGCAGAGAAGATCGAAACTAGGAAAATTAACATATACAAGTATATCGGCAAAGAGCTAAACAGTGAAGACTTGATAGCTATAGGTGAAACTATAATAAAGAATGACCCTAAAGCTGTAGCTTTACTAGGTTCTTTGAATGAAAAGGTAATCTCAGTAATCATGCTAGGAGAAGAAGCGATAGAGAACGGTTATCGTGCAGATGAATTGATAAAGATAGTTGTCAAAGAAATAAGAGGTGGAGGTGGAGGTGAAAGAGAATTTGCTCAGGCGGGAGGTACGTTTAAAGAAGGACTGAAGAAAGCTTTTAATGAAATTACACT
>JBEPYP010000100.1:0-4582 GCA_041641355.1 Thermoproteota archaeon
AGCGGTATCATCTCTAGAAACGTTGATAGATTCGTAGTAGAGTTGAACTCAAGCCATAGGTTAGATATACCCTTGAAATATGAAGGAAAGTTGCTAATTAAACTAGACGAGATCGATGCTCTCATTAAGATCTTAGAATCTAACCTTAGAGCGGTAAAGCTTTCTATAAATAAATTAATGAGCAATTTCATTAGGTTATTAAATGGATCTAACCATAAGGCAGGCAAAGATCGAGGATAAGCAGAAGATAATAGAACTGCTTAAAGAAACGAATCCTGAGGATTACATTTTCCATGTGTTGGATGAATGGTTATTAGATGATGAAGGCAAACTTCTAGTGGTTCAGCATGATGATAAAATCGTAGCTATAAGCCATTTCTTTTTACATAACAAAGAAAGTGCTTGGTTAGAAGGTGCTCGTGTTCATCCTAACTACAGAAATCTAGGAATAGCTACTAAGATGAACTTATTAATTTTGGATATGCTCAAAAAAGAAGGTATAAAGAAAGCTAGGCTGGTCACCTCAGCCAGAAATATAGCAGCACAGAGGCATTTAGCTAAGACTCCTTTCAAGCCTATTTCTAGGTGGCTACATCTAAGGATAGATAAACTAGAACCTAGAGAAGTTCCAGTATGTAAAGAATACGATTCGGTCCTTAATTTCCTGCTAAATTCTAAATTTTTTGAAGAAATGGGAAGAATATACCATGCTGACTATGCCTGGTTCGATTTCAATGAAAATTGGCTTCTTGAACGCGTAAGAGCTAACGAGGTTTATTTTGAAGATCCTAATCTCGTAATCGTCAATAAATCATTTAGAAGAAATAATTATTCAATAGGTTATCTAGAGTGTCCTGGAGAAGTCTTGATCGATATGTTGAGAATAGCATATTTCTTGGCTAAAAATAAAGAAAACTTCCTCTTCATGATTCCTTCTAGGAATGAGTACAAAGAAATTCTTCTAGCCAAAGGGATCGATTTCGGTGAGTTGATAGTTTACGGTGTTTCTCTTTAATTCAAATTATTCCTCCTTCGGTCATCTTCTTTAAATCAAGCACCTTATCTATTTCTTCCTTACTCATGATCCCCTCTTCCAATAATATCTCTTTAATAGTTTTGCCTGTAACCATTGCTTTTTTAGCTATCATCGCCGCTGCATCATAACCTATTCTAGGTGCTACAGCAGTTATTACCATTAAGCTACTTTCTGCATATTTCCTGCATTTTTCGACATTTGCCTTTATGCCCTTAATGCATTTCTCTGCAAATTCATTGGATGTATTTGAAGCGAGCTCTATTTCCTCTATGATAGTGAAACCTATTAGAGGTAACATCATGTGAAGTTCTAGGAAGCTATATTGTGCAGCGTTGCTTATCGTAGCATCATCACCTATAAGCTTTACAGCAGCCATCGTAACAGCCTCAGGTATCACTGGGTTCACTTTCGCGGGCATGATGCTGGAGCCGGGCTGTAAAACAGGAAGTTCTATTTCTGCAAATCCAGTATTAGGTCCTGAATTCAAAAGCCTTAAATCATTGCCTATTTTAAGTATGCTTGTTGCCAAACCTTTTATTGCAGAGCTTAAAGCCAGTACTGCATTCATACTTTGTAATGCTTCAAACTTATTTCTAGCCGGTCTGAAATCCAAACCTGTCATTTTGTTTATTTCTTCGATCGCAGTTTCAGCGAACTTAGGATGGGCGTTCAATCCTGTACCAGCTGCAGTTCCTCCTAATGCTAATTCTTTTAACCTTTCAGATGCCTTTTCTACTTCCTCTATATCATGCTTTATCATGCTAGCATATGCACTGAAGTTTTGACCTAAAGTTATGGGTACCGCATCTTGTAGATGTGTCCTTGCTGCTCTTATCACATCTTTGAACTCCTCTGCTTTCTCTTCAAGACTTCTACGTAACTTCTCCATCGCTGGTAACAACTTAGATTTTACCAATACTAGACTAGCTATATGAATAGTAGTTGGTATTACATCATTGGTGGATTGGCATTTATTTACGTGATCGTTAGGGTGAACTGGTTTCTTATCCCCTCTCTTTCCTCCAAGTATTTCATTCGCTCTGCTTGCTATTACTTCATTCATGTTCATATTTGTAGAAGTTCCCGATCCTGTTTGGAATATATCTATTATGAATTGATCATCAAACTTCCCTTCTATTACTTCTAGGGCAGCAGATTCTATCGCTTTAGCTATTCTTTCTTCTAACAATCCTAGCTTATAATTTGCTCTAGCAGCAGCAAGTTTTATTATAGCTAAAGCTCTTATGAAATCTCTTTGAAATCTATAATTAGAGAATTTGAAATTTTCGAAAGCTCTTTGTGTGTGTATGCCATAATATGCGCTTGCAGGAATTTTAACCTCTCCTAAAAAATCTTTTTCAATTCTAAATCCTTCCATATTAGATAAATCCTAATCAATAAAAAATTCTTTATGTTTGAGTGGGGCCGCGGGGATTTGAACCCCGGATCACCAGCGTTCTAGGCCTCGACCTAGACAGGCTCCCCAAGCCGGCATCTTAGCCCAGGCTAAACGACGGCCCCTCTATTACTAAACTTCAAATATATTATTTAAGCTTGATACCGTAAAAATAAAACATGGCTGATACTAATTCATTCTTATTTCAAATTGGTCTTTTGATGGGATTATCCGTTATCCTAGGCTATCTTTTTCAGAAGATAAGGATTCCTTTAGTCACGGCTTATATTCTCGCAGGTTTGATTTTAGGGCCCTTAACGAATCTTGTCGATCCTAATTCTGAATTCATACGATTAATGGCACAAATAGGATTATTATTAATATCATTCGAGATAGGCGCAACAATGCGTCTTAGCTTTCTTAGGAAGGAAGCTACCATAGTGGGTTTTATAGCAACAATTGAACTAATCACTGTTATAACAATAGGCTTTCTCGTAGGCTTAATTTTTAATTTTCCATGGATTTTCACAATACTTCTAATAATGTTTGCTGTAAATACGAGCACAAGCATAGCGTTTAAGCTCATCGAAGAGACAGGCATAAGAAGAGAATATGAAGAACGAGATCTAAAACTCCTCTTTGGTCTAGCTACATTCGAAGATCTTATAGCTATAACTGGGATAAGTATATTCATTTCAATAATAATTGCTCAGAAAATAAATTTTTTAAATATTTTAATTAATTTTTATTATTTAATATTGATATTTATTTTTTTAATAGGCTTTGGTCTTATATTTTTTAGGCGGATTTTAGATGCACTTTATAAATACGGTGAAGAATTTGCCCTTTTTACAGGTGTAGGGTTAGCTTTAATTTTTGCATGGTTAGGTAGCTCTATAGGTTTTTCACCAGTATTAGGGGCTTTCATAGGAGGTCTTGTATTCTCGGAATCAAGAATGGCAGAAAAATTCCTGGAAAGGTCTAAGTGGGTAAGGGAGATCTTTGCTTTTATGCTCTTCGCTTCTATAGGTTTGATCTTACCTATAAATGTTGATTTTAATATGGTTATTTTCGGTATAGCTATTAGTTTACTTATAGTAATGATGAAATTTTTAGCTTTCACTTTTTCGATGTGGATTGTTTCTGGTACGTTGGAAAAAGCTTTGAAATTCAGCCTATATATGATCGTCATCAGCGAATTCGCTGTTATAATAACTATAATAGGTCTAGAACATGGTGTTATAGGAGCTGAAATGCTAGTAATAGCAATCTTCGTGATGGTATTTTCTTCTATGTTGGCTTCGATTCTTACTGCTTACAAAGAGACTGTGACGAATAAAATGATCAGACTTCTACCCCAATCTTTCAAGAATTATTTAGAGGGATATGTATTCAAAGTCATTTCTCAAGCATTTATCAAAAGAGGGGAAAGCTTCCGCATAATAAGGGAATCTTTAATAGACGCATTATTAATCATTTCATTTTCTTTCGTCATATCTTCTTTTTCTATTCTTCTCGCCAACATTCTGATTACGATCGATATTCCCTTTAAACTTATTATTCTTAGTATACTTGTAGGTATAATTGTATCTGTTTATTTAATCCTTTCTTTCTTTTTGTATAATATTTTTAGAAAACTTATTATAAACATTTTTAAGATCTCTAGAAGACAGATTTCCATTTCAGAACAAATTCCTACATTATCTTTTTCTATCCTGATTGTTTTACTCATTGCTTTATTGACTTCCTTTCAAATATACAGCAATGTCTATTCAGCCATTAGAGAAGTATTAGGAGGTGTATTAAATATAACAGTGATAAGTTTGGTTATAATTACAATTGTATTTTCAATAAGGTTTATTTATAAATTATTCTTACTCTTCCAGAAAGAGATAAAAGGGGAATAAGCAATAGACTATAATAATGATAAAATAATTGCTAAAGTTATTAATATCCCTCCTCCTATATCCTTCTTTGAAGGGTTCTCTCTTCCGCTTACTTTAGTTATGAATTGAGTTAGAAGGGGTGTTAGCGAAGTTATTATCACAGTTATGGCTAAACCTGAGTATGCTATTGAAAAGACGAAAAGAGAAGAACCTAATGCGAGGTCTGCTGCGGAAATAATATATAGTTTCAATAATGTTCTCTTG
>JBEPYP010000101.1:0-4548 GCA_041641355.1 Thermoproteota archaeon
TAATATCTCTTGTGAGGTATCGTGAAAAAAGAACTAGATAAAGAACGTATTATAAATTTGATAATAGAGGGTAAAACTGAAGAAGCTATAGCGCTTCTCTCGGAGTACTATGGTATTGATCCTCCTAGGATAAGTGTAGGAATACCCAAGGGCAAGCATTTTGCACTAGCTTTATACGATCCTTCTAAAAACACAATATATTTTAAAAAAGGAGAATACATTTATAATCCTTTTATAGTACTACATGAATTCTATCATGCGATGAGGATTTTCATGGGAAAACATAGGGGTAATGAAAGAAAAGCAAATGAGTTCGCGATGAAGTTCTTAGAGAAGTAACACGTTAAGCTTTTCAGTTTCCTTTTATGAAATACTAAGCAGAAATAGGAGGGGCTGCGAGAGCTTTTGTCAGTTTTGTAACCAAAGCAGTTTTGCTCTACTCGATTTCTAACAAAGCTTTGAGAAGGACTTATGGAATGGTTCGTAGTTGTAGATGATGTTAAGGATTTGCAGACTATCACACAGAGGGTATTTTGTTCCCTATAATGAGGAGATATTGCTAAGTCTTTCATACATTTACTGAACAATAAAAATATTATTATAGAGAAAATAAATATAAAATTCAAACTGAAAAGCTATAACTTTTAAAATCAATTAATTTATAAAATTTAGAATTTTGTTATATAAAATATTAAAAAATATTAAGGATATATTACAGTTAAGGTAAGAGTAGAGTTGGTTTTCCCTGTTATAAGTACATGTAATACATAATTTCCTGCAGTTAATTTCGCTGTAATGCTGTCTTCTACACTCGGGTTCAATTTAGACCAACTAAATCCTTCATGTGGTCTATCTTTCTTATAAAGGACTATTTTTATGAATTTCACTGTTCCAGTCATATCTGTTATCGTGAAACTCCATTGACCAGCACTCTCATTAAAGAACAAAGTTTTATTGTAGGCAAATCTTTTCTCAGGTTTTATCTGTAAGATTATTTGCTTAGTTTTCACAGGTCGTGCTTGTGTTATGTTAAGAAGGGGTATTGCTAGTACATATCCTATCACGATAGTGGCTACCAATACGGTTGCAATTGTTAGCAGTATTTTCTTATTCATAAAATTTTTTTGTTAACACGGCATAAATAACTAATATTTTTTATGTTCTGTTCAAAGTCCTTTGAAGCTCTCTAAGTATTTCAAGCCATATTCAGTAAGTTTCCTTATATTTGTCTTCCTATTATTAACGTAAGTTATCGTTGATGTGATCAGATTCAATTCTTCCAGCTCTTTAAGGTGTTCATAAAGCGTGGGTAGCCTTATTCTTATATTTTCTTTTCTCAACCTTTTCCATATCTCATAACCGCTCATACTGTTTTCTTTAAGAATGCTCAAAATTTTCAATTTAGTGTACCCCATTTCCTTAGATATTTTCGCTTTCTTTAAGTCTTTCTGTAGTAGATTAATACTGCCTATTTCTTTTAAACCCGTACCGGTGATCAACAAAACCACTTTCGATCCTTTTTCCAGCTTTCCTTTCATTAACAACTTCTTAAGTACCGCTAAGGTTATCGCTGAAGCAGGTTCTACTAATATTCCTTCGAATTTTGAGAACTCTGAAAGCGCTTTCATTATTTCTTCTTTAGTAGCTTCCTTTTCAATAAGCAAGTTTTCTTGCTTGAGTTTTTCTATTGCCTCTTTACAATAAAGAAAGCTAGGATCTAAATCTAGGAATATTTTAGACGCCTCTTTATTCGGTTTCGCTCCTATGAATTTTAAACTGTATTCATCTATCAATCCCATTTCTTTCAATTCTTTGTAGGCTTTGAAATAAGAGAATAAGTTTGATCCTGAACCTACCGGTATTGTTATGTAATCAGGAAGACTGTAGCGGAATTGTTCAAATATCTCGAACATTTGTGTCTTCAATCCTTCAATGAAGAAGGGATCTGCCTGTGTTATGAAGTTTTTTTCTATCGGACTAGGATTATTTGTCATCTCAACTTTAGCTCCTAACCAGATCATTTGAAGGAGCTTGAAATGATTCGTTTTCTCATGAGCTAGTATTTCACATTCCATGCCTGCATGAGTAGCGTATGCAGTAACGGAACATCCGAAATTTCCTGTCGTAAAAAGCTTTATTTTGTTTATGTGCTTTTCTTTGAGAAAAGAAACATAGACCGCTGAACCTCTATCCATAAAAGAACCTGTAGGATTTGAACCCTCATTTTTAAGGAATATCTCAACACCCAAATTTGCGCTTAAATTATTTGCCTTTATCAGAGGCGTATTACCCTCGCCCCTGCTTATTTTCTCCCTGAATTCAGGCAGAAAATTCTTATAAACCCAAACGCCTACTTCCCTATAATCTCTTCTTAATTCCTTAGGTTTTCTCTCATATTCTATGAGTAAAAAACTATTGCAAGAAGGACATCTTCGATATTCTAAATTTTGGCTTTCAAAAGAGCAAGATATACATTTAAGAATCATCATTTATATCGCTTAGGATAAATAATTATGGAAGATTTAGTTAAAACTTATTTTGATAAATCGTTAAGCGATAGAGAAAGGGCTATTTTCGAGCTAGGCATATCTCTTAGTTTTGCATACCACCAATTCATGGGGATGCCTTTTAGGAAAGATAGCGTCAAGGAAATTGAAAGAACAATAGAGAAGGCATTGCTTGCTCAACCTTTTCGAGTATTCGCCAGAGTTAAAATTAAATACAAAAGAAAAGAAGATTCTCCTTATTCTTACGGAGAAATATCTAAGAAAAATTTAGAAGTTATCGTGAAAATAAAGTACGGTAAAGCTTTGGTTACAGGAAGATTACGATTCATCAAGGAGATAAATTATCCTTTAATGTATGTAGAGAAGGTAGAAGAAGCTTAATCAGCTGTATATCAGATTGACATAATCCTTTACGGTAATTCTTTCAAATCCTTCTATATCTACGCCGTTTTTAGTCAGGTTGAAAAGCCTTATTTCATTCCCTCTCATCTTGTTCACCTTTGCTAAGAGTTCCAATAATTCCTTAGCGATCTTCAATTTCTGAATCTTTTTTGTTCTGTCGAAAATTATAGGTTTTGAGTATTTCCCGACTTCTTCTGTTAAATCCATACCCACCAAGGTTATACTTATAGGTTTAAAATGGCTCATTATGAAAACAGCCCTGTCGCCGTCAGTAAATCCACCAAAATTATAAACTTTTTCCTTAGGCTTAGTTTGCGTAGTTCCTATTATCTTCTCTATTTTAGGAACATAAGTTGCGATTTCCGTCCTGTTATCTCCATGGGCATGTACCATTACTATACTACCCATTTTAGAGCACAGCACTTGTTCTTTTGGGGTTCCATCAAGATCCGTCACTATTATATGCGGATTTGTTTCGAAAACCTCCAAAAAGGCCTTTGTAGCACCATCACATGTCACAAATACTATCCTCTTTCTTTCTATTCTCTTTATACTTTCAAGATCTTCGATCACAGAAGGTCCGGCTCCTACAACCACTACATGTTTATTGTAAACTATCTTCTTTATCTCTGAAGGATCTAGAGCTCTATTCCTAATCAGTACGCTAAGTAATTCTGCACTCCTTTCATCTTCTATCGGTGATAATCTCAAACGTTTAGAAATATCATTGTATATTTTAAACCATTCTTCAAGAGATAACATAATATATAATCTTTCAACTCTCTTATTAACTTAATAGAGCGAATTGGATGTTTTCTCAGATATTTTTATAAATCCTTTATTATTTGCATTTGTAACTTTAATTTCAACATTACTAGGTAATTTATTCTGTAATAAACTTATTTTCAACGTATCCCTTGAAAAAAGTCCATATACAGTCGGTCCCCATGAGCTTTGTCCCGCACCAAAAGCTCCGTTCTTCAATAAGAAATTCACCAACTCTTCGATGTTTTTACTAGAGAATATTCCTCCTTGCACGTTTTCGAAATTGAGACCCACTAGGCACTGGAATTTCGTTAGTGCTTTTCCAAAAGTTTCTATGTCTTTATTCTTCAAAGCATCTTTCATCTGTTCTAATAATGAATACATGTCAAGTATTCTTTCTTCTTTCGTTTCCTTAAGCTTAGAGAAGGCTTCTCTTTCCTTAGCTCCATAAAGCCCCTTTTTAGCTTTGATATCTCTCAAAAGAACAAAAACCCAATCATCGGGAAAGTCTGATCTGAATTCTATTCTAGGTATTCCTTCGTCTATTTTCCCTGTATCTATTATAAAGCCGCCCTTTATGAAGGAAGCTATTCCTATTCCAGATATTTCACCTAGATTTAGCTTTGTTGCTACTTCGTAAGCATCGAAGGTCATTTTGTTCACCTCATATAAGGAATAAGCGAACGATAGGCAAAGTTGCGTAGTTGAACCTAGTCCTACGTGTTCAGGTATTTCTTCCAGTACTTCGAATTTGACTTTCTTCTTGAAAGATTTAGCAAATTCCTCAAGCTTAGGGATGAGATCTTTTCTATGAATATCTAGGAATAATTCATCACTTTCTTCAAAATAAGCTCTAAGCCTTGGCTCTTTCAAA
>JBEPYP010000102.1:0-4545 GCA_041641355.1 Thermoproteota archaeon
TCTTTGTAGTCTCCAAAACTAGTACCGCAATGTATTAAAGGATAGGCGTTTTTCTCATAGGCAACATGCATGTTTCTTAAAAATACCGCAGTTAGCGCTACAGTATTTGATGTTCCGCTCCCGTAATAATTCCAAGCAGTGCAAGAAGTCTGATTAGTATCATCTATATATGGAATGTTTAATTCATTCATTATCCAATAAAGCGCAGAGATGTATCCAGGTATGTGGCCGCATTGACCGCAAGATTTATGCTGCCAAAGTTCTACTGTGGGTATTTTCTTAATCCTTCCGCTAAGCGTCTTGACCAATCTAGGTTCATATTCCTCATGAACGTGATGAACGATCACTTCTCCGTTTTTCTCGAGTTCTTTTAGTTTTTCTAGCATCCTTAGATATTCCTCAACAGTTCCTTTAGCAAGCTTAGCTCTCCTTTCAGATACCAATCTTTCGAATAATTTTTGATCTTCCCTTGGAATTTCTAGTTCTTCGTTAGCACCTACATTAATTTGTATTTTCTCACTCATCTTTTATCACACCTTTTTCTTTAGCAGTTTCTTTAATCATATCGACCACATCGCCCAGCGAATTTTTAATCTGGTCTAATACGCCAGCTTCTTTGTGGATCGTCATCAACTCTCTCATCGTACTCTCTTCTACTTTCCAACCCTTGTCCATTATAGAGTTCATCGATGGAACTGGGACAGCTTTTCTATCTATTCTTATATTCTTAGCTAATTCTGCTTTATGATGACCCCAATCCCTGAATAAAGCTATTGTAGTATGCATGTCTGGAGTTATCTGCGTACCTGTGGTCATGATTTTATAAACTATCTTGCTATAAGGTTCAAGGGCAGTTTTTGCTGATGGGATTCCATTCTTAACTGCTATTTCTTTTAGAATCGCGATTAGTCCTCCAGGATTGTTATGGGCAGGGCATACATCCCAACAGGAGTAACATTGGTAGCATGCCCATATGTATTCTTCCATCATTTGGTATAACAACTCGGGCTCATCTTTTGAGTGCATAACTTTTTGAACTACTATTCTAGGTTCGAAATCTACAAACCTAAAAGCTGGGCAAACACTTGTGCAATTTCCACAGTTTATACAAGCATAATAAAATTCCCTAAATCTTTCATCGTTATGTAATTCTTCTACGATCTTCTTCAGAATTTTTCTATCTTGTTTTCTTGCTTGCTGAATTTCCCATTGCAAGCCAGGAAGACCTCCATAATACCAACCATCTTCATTTAGTCTCTCCAAATAAAATTTTGCATGCATTAATATATTTTAATATAATAAAATATAAATATCTTTATGGCAGAGGGGTCGTCAAATAAGAAGAGATATCTCTTCGTAGTCAGCACAGGGAAAGAAGAACCTAAAAAGGCTTTTACGCCCTTCTATTACGCGGCAGCTGCTGCATCTCTTGGTTATGAAACTTACATGTTTTTCTTAGCAGAAGGACCTTCTTTGCTGAAAAAAGAAGTTCTAGAAAACCTTAGGACTGTAGAAGGTGAGGAGCCGTTAAAGAAGGTTTATGACCTTGCAATCAACAATGGAGTGAAGATGCTTTGCTGTAGTACGTCTGCAAAAGTGATATGGGGGCTGAAAAAGGAAGATTTACCTCCAGAAGTAAGTTTCGCAGGTGCTTATACCTTGCTCGAGATGACCTCCGATCCTAATACACTTGTATTTTATTTCTAAACATGTTGAAGTACAAAGAATGTAATTTTCCCGAAGATCTGTATTACGATTTAGAATGTCATGTTTGGGTGAGGTTAGAGAAAGACATAGCGATAATTGGAGCTACTGATCCAGCACAAGCCTATGCTGGTGAGCTAATATCGGTGAAAATAAAAAATGTGGGCACGAAGCTAAAAAGAGGAGACATAGCAGCGATAGTTGAGAGCGCTAAATTCATGGGACCCATGCGTTCTCCTCTCACAGGTTTAGTCGTGGAGGTGAATCAAGAAGTCCAAGAAGATCCTACCTTGATTAACGCCGATCCTTATAAAAACTGGGTGTTAAAGCTAAAGATAGAGAATATGGAAGAAATCAAATCGTTGCTGAGCGCTAACGAGGCTTATGAGAGATATAAGCCGATAATTGAAAAATGGGGAGTTGATTGTAAGAGAGAATAGGACTTTAATACTCCTGGAAAAAAGCACGGATCCAAAATATAACATAAGGAAAGAATCTGTTCTATTTAGGAGAATAGAGAAAAGTCCTTATGATATTATTTTTAGACTTTGGATAAACGAAGAATGTTTAGTTAGGGGGATATCTAGTTCTAAGCGATATGGTTGGTATAGGGAGAGCATAGCTAAGAAGTTGAAAATACCTGTTTATAAAAGGATCACTGGAGGAGGGGTTGTATATCACGATTTAGGTAATTTAAACTGGAGCTTCTTCGCTAAAGCAAATCTTCGCTATTGC
Organism: Thermoproteota archaeon; assembly: GCA_041641355.1. Taxonomy (GTDB): domain Archaea; phylum Thermoproteota; class Thermoprotei; order Gearchaeales; family Gearchaeaceae; genus DSFO01. The sequence continues at coordinate 2,440 of JBEPYP010000102.1, forward strand.
GAAGGTAAGATCATCTTCGAGAAGTTCAGCAATATGATAGTTGAAGTCCTAAATAAAATAGGTATCAAAGCTTACTTCGCCCAGCCTAACAGGATAGAAGTAGAAGGTTTAAAGATTTCAGGTATGGCTGCTCGTGTTTCAAATAATGCGCTCCTTATTCATGGTACTTTGCTCGTGAATGCAAATTTGGAGAGATTGAACATGCTATGCATTCCTCCTCCTGATTCTCCTCCTGTAGAGAACATTAGCAAATGGAAGAAAGTAAGCGTTGATTTGATCAGCAAAGAATTAATCAAATACGTTAAAAAAATAGATTTTAAAAAAATTTCAATTTGATTTAAACGAACAAAACGATCGCGTTAGGATCAGAAGCCATCTCTAGGAAGGTAGCCGCCCCGATTACGTCATCGAATACGCCTTCGGATAAATCTTTTTCAGTTAAACCGAATAAACTCATCGTAGGCGAGCATGCATGGATTTTCACGCCCATTTCTCTTGCCATCTTCAACATTTCTTGTAAAGTAGGCATCCCTCCCTTCTTGAGCAAATTATATAATTCTTCCTGTGATAAGCCTAAATCTACGGATGGTTTGATCGTTTCAGTCATTCCTTTTGTGAGCAATTTCATTCCTCCAAACGTGAAGTAAAGATCTACTGCCATGTTTTGGGAAGCAGCAGTTGTAGCTAAAATTAATACAGGATATAAAGCATCAGCGGTTCCCTTACTTGCTACGATAAGAAGCCTTTTCCTCTTTTCCATATTTATATGATAATATATGAATATATAAATCTTTAAATATAAAAATTTATATACTGATTCACGCATTTATTCAGACATGACGTCTGTTAAGATAAGTAGATACTATGAACTACATGCAGAATTCTGTAAAATGTTCGCACACCCTATTAGATTGGCCATCCTTGATTGTTTAAGGAGTGGTGAAAAAAGCGTTGCTGAGTTGGTAAGAGAATTAGGATTGAACCAATCAACCGTGTCCCAACATCTAGCCAATTTCAGGAAGCTAGGAATTGTCATTATAAGAAAAGAGGGAAGACAAATCTATTACAGAATCTCTGATGAAAGAATATTGAAGGCCTATGATTTAATCGATCAAGTAATAAGAGAAAGAAAACAAAAAGAGTTGGAGATTTTAACTGCCTGAATTTCTATTTTGTTCTTCGAATATAAAATCTATAGACTGTTGGGGTTCCCTTTTCTTCGATCATCTCTAGTAACTCATTACCCGTAGTTTTACACCATGCAGCGATATCAGCCTTAGAAGCAGGGTCGGTTGCAAGAACTTCCAATATTTGACCGATCTGCAATTCCTTTATTGCTAAATTAGTCTTCATTACCGGCATCGGGCACATCAAACCTCTTGCATCAAGTACTTTATCAGGCCTCATTTGTTCTTTACTCATCACTATATTTTAATATATAAAAATATAAATTTTTATAATGTTGCCAAAAAGTCTAGAGTTTTAACCGTGGGATGAAGGCGTAAACATTTAATAGCTAAAATATCTCAGCATAATTGGGATGTTCCCTTGTTGAAGGATGTTCAATTAACAGTCATAGGAAAAGTTTTTAAGCCTAATAAAAGGAAGGTTTTAGCCTTAAACAAATGCCTCAGCGAATACTTTAGGCTTGTCAAATGGTATCTGAGCTTCAACTCAACGTCAAAGGTCTTTCTTCATCAAAATTGCTACGAAAGGGCTAAGAGGCTTTTCAACTTAAACACAGCCTTAATTCAGACAGCAAGGGACAAGTCTGTTGAAGTCTTAAAAAGCTTTGAGAGGAACAGAAAAGGTGAAAGTGTTTTAAGGCTTAAGAAAATATCCATACGTTTTGACAGGAGATGCTACAGCTTCTCAAAGACGACGAACGTCTTAACACCGTATTGGCCAACCTTAAGCCTTAACAGAAGGGAAAAGGTCGGTCTGTCAATGGTTTTCGGAGAACGCCAGAAACAACTAGTTGAAGGGGCATTTGCGATTCCAGCTACAGGTATTCCCTTCCTTGCACATGCCTCTACATCTATGTGATTATAACCTGTGCTCGGTTGTAGAATTAATTTAACCTTTTTCATAGCCTCACACATATCT
>JBEPYP010000103.1:0-4539 GCA_041641355.1 Thermoproteota archaeon
CGATTTCGTCTTTTCTCTCTACAGCTTTTTCTTCTACTTTAATCTTTTCCCTCCCAGTAGCTACAATCTCTATTTTCTGCGGTAAGGGAAATAGAGGTTCTGATTTTTCCCATATTCCCGATTTTTTAATCAAATTATTACTTTCAAGCTCATTAATTATTACGCTCAATATCAAACTACTCCCCCCTTTTGATTTTATCCATTCGAGCATTTCTTCTATGGTTAAACTTCCCTTCGTTTTGAGAAGCTCAAGCATTTCCTTAGATAATCTAGTTAAGTTTTCTTCCTTCATGAATTAGTATTATTAATATTCTCTTGAAATATAATTTTATGGTAAAAGAGTACAATTCAAAATTACGTGCAGAAGTTCTTAGCTTAATAAAGGAATGCCGTTTCAGCTTTCATTATTTTGTTTCCAAAGGAGTGCTTAACAGTGAAGGGAAGAAAATTCAGCTTCAGATAATAAAGAAGTACATTCAGTTTAGTAATGATAAAAGCATTTTGAATTTCGTTAAGAAAAATGATGAGATGAGCTTTATAAAAATGTTGAATTATGTAGAAAGGATTTTGGGTGAACAGTTACCTTAAGAACGATTTTTTATTAGGAGGCATTTTGTAAAGGTAAATTTTATGAGTTCTACCTGAGTCATAGATTTCCTCGACCTTATATGGTACCCACCCGGGTATTTCGAAGTCATGTGTCACTACTCTTGCTCCCTCTTTCAACTCCTTTTCCAGTTTGGGTTTAAGTTTTTCATTGACGCTAGTCAATAAATATAGAGTTACAACGTCTGCTTTATCTAAGGGATATTCATACATATTACCGTGAATTATTTCCACAGTCTTCTCTAGGTTCATTTTCTTAATCTTTTCCTTAATGCTCTTCACAAGCTCAGGCCTTATTTCAACTCCTATACACAAGCTAGCTTTGAATTCTGTAGCCCCTATTATTAAAATTCTTCCATCCCCGGCGCCTAGATCGATGAGAACGTCGGTAGGCTTAAGTTCGGCAAGTTTTAGCATCCTTCTAACAACGTTTTCAGGTGTTGGAACAAAGGGTACCTCGGGTATGTAACTGTTTGTCATTCTATTCAATAATTCTCCCTCTACTTCTTAAAAATTTTACTTAGAATAAGTTTAAATATACTACAGTTTAATAAAGTGTTATACATGGCTTTTAACGAAACCTTCATAAGGAGTATGCAAGATTGGGTTGCAGAGCAGAAGAAGATATTAGAACTCGCTATAAAAAGCTATGAATCGAAAAATTATAAAGAAACAGATAGGCTTAACTTACTTTTAGCCTCCAGAACTGCTTTCCAACATATCAGTAGGACTATAAAAGGGTTTGAGAATTGGTTACAGAATCCAGCTATAATATCTGTAATGCCTAAAGAAATGTTGGAAGAGATCTACCTTAAAATATGGAAATTAATGATCGATCTAATCGAATTCGATATAAAACATACAAGCGATTTTCTCAATCATTTAAAGGATAAGGAAAAGCTAGATGTTTCTGTATTGTTATTAAGAGAAGAAAGATCTGAAAGGAGTCCTATTTACTCCCTTTAATTCCTTTAAAATATATAAGAAAGGCTGAGAATAAGAGAATTACGCCTATTATTAAAGCGATTTCTCTACTTAAATCTATTTTTGGACTGGATATTCCTTCAGGCGTAACATAAATTTCGTTCATTTTACCCCATCCCGATAAACTATTGTAGGTCCTGACAGAGATGAAGGTAGGACCGTTTATTGAGACATTAATGTTTATGTATTGTGGAAAGCTATCGTTAAAATAGTACACCCTAAATATGGACCGGTTTAAATAAACTTCAAGGATTAATGGTCTGTCTTCTTGATTTATCCCCGTTTCTAGTTTTATGATAACGGATTTTGTGTCGAAACTGTAATCTACTGTAGCTTTTGCTTCAACAAAGACAAGATGCATAGATTGAAGGATTATTATAAACACCAGTATTGCTTTTAAAGAGCGTAGCATTAAGTATACAGTTTTTTATTCTAATAAAAATTTTAAAGGTTGTGTTACTGGTAATAGATGAAGGTAGAACATATGAAAGATTTTTACCTCTTACATATTCAAGACCTTCTTTTGATCTCGTAGTAGGAGCTTTATCGAATATAGAGAGACTGAAGAGATTTTCAAACGATGAAATTAAACCTATAATCAGAAACCCTTTATTGAAAAATAAAGACGAAGAACCATCTCCTGATGCGATAATAATATACCCAAACTTCATAATAAACAAAGATTTTATCGAAAAGCTTAATCTCCTTAACAAGAAGCATTTCGTGATCAAAAGCAAAGATAAGATATTAGCTCATTCAGCTTTTTATGATTTGAAAGGAGCTGAAGAAATCGAAGTCGATGCGTTGGTATTGGAGAAACCCTATGACTTGATCAAATATAACAAGTTACAATTGTTTGAAGATCTTCAACTTCTAGCTAGTATCCATGAAGAGTACAAAATCGCAAATAAAAAGATTGGTAAATATCCCTTGATTTCAGATGGAAGCTTTAGTTTGGAAGGAGATGTTTTCTTAGATACAAGGGAAGGGCCTATCTTCATCAGTGATGGCGCATACATTCAAGCTTTTTCGAGAATAGAAGGGCCTAGTTATATAGGCAAATCATCCTTGATAATTACCGGTTCAAATATACGCAGATCATTCATAGGTGATCATTGCGTAGTAGGAGGAGAAGTTACGAACTCGATCATATTAAATTACACTAATAGTAGGCATCAAAGTTACATAGGTGATTCTTATTTAGGGGAATGGGTAAATATAGGAGCGCATACCGTAGTCTCGAATATGAAGAATACGTATGGCGAAATAAGTTACGAATGGCTTGGAAAGAAGGAGAAAACAGGGATGAGGAAGTTAGGAGTTATATTAGCTGATCACGTGAAAACTTCGATTTCAGCGCTCTTATTCAGCGGTCATTCTGTAGGTTTTTCTTCGCATGTACTTCATATGTTAAATAGGAGCTTGCCTAGTTTCACGATGTGGTTTGGTTTAGAAAGGGAAGGATATGAAATTTTCTTAGATTCCGCGATTGAAATAGCCAAAAGGTTCATGGAAAGCAAAAAAGTTCAATTTACAGAGAAGCATAGGGAGCTCTTCGAGAAAATCTTCAAGTTTACTTCAAAGGAGAGAGAATTGTTTGGGGTTAAGAAAGGGAGTTTTAGGAATGAATAATATCATAAGAGACTCCTTTCAATACATTGCTTTTGATGCTTCCGTTACCTTCTCTTTTTATTTCCAGCTCATTGATTCTAAGTATATTCTTTATATCTTCGTAACCTTCTCTTAATATATCTTCATATTCGCCTGCGTATATCGTCACCTTCTTTAAGCTTTCAGCCAAAGAAATCTTCGAGAGTACTTTGATTCTCCTAAGCTCTATTATAATGTTCACTAATTTGGAAGTTTTTTCTATAATTCCTTCATCGAATTCCTTCCCTTCAGGAAATCTAGCAAGATGTACACTTACGCTTTTTCCTAGCTTTGAATATATTTCTTCCGTTATGAAAGGAGCAAAAGGCGCTAGAAGCAGAAGTATATTCTCTAAAACGTACCTTAGTAGATAATTTGCTGCCCTATCACCTCTTGCTGTTCTATATTTAACTGCTTCAAGGTATTGGTCACAGAATTTGTTCCATACAAAGATCCTCAATTCATTTAGCGCTTCGAAGAATCTGAATTCTTCCATGTGATTGTTTATGATATTTATGAGTTTGTGTAATTCATTCAGTATCCATAGATCAATAGGATTTTTGAACTCTTTTTCCTCTTCAACAGGCTTAGAGTATTCAAGAACGTACTTCGTTGCATTCCATAGCTTAATTAAAAATCTTTTGTTGTAATCTAAATCCTCAAATCTTACCGTTATATCTGAACCAGTTTTAACAGAGCCTGTTACCCACAATCTAAAGGCATCTACGCCATATCTATCTAATAGTTCGTTTAACGGTATCACATTGCCATAGCTCTTATGCATCATTCTCCCATCTGTTCCTCTCACCATGCCGTTTATTAAAGCTACCTTGAACGGTATTTTATCGAATAACGCCAGATGTCTAAGTATGAGGTAATAGTCCCATGTCCTTATTATGTCATAACCGTTTGGTTGGAGATCTGCAGGGAATAATCTTTCATCGAATCTATCTGGCCAGTTTGCATGTACTGCACAAGTTATGCTAGAATCCATCCAGGTATCCATCACGTCTTTTTCACCTTCGAATTCGTCATAACCACAATTGGGGCATTTGTCTATCTTAGGATTTTCCAATCTGGGGTCTACTGGTAACCAGTCCTCTTCTGCAACTATGATATTACCACAATTTTTGCAGTACCATACAGGTATTGGTGTCGCAAATATCCTTTGGCGAGAGATCACCCAATCCCAGTCCAATGAATTAACCCAATCTTCTAATCTTTTATATTGATATTCCGGTACCCATTTAATTTGCTTCGCCGCTTCAAGGATTTTATTAGATAATTTTAAAGAAGCAA
>JBEPYP010000104.1:0-4537 GCA_041641355.1 Thermoproteota archaeon
TTATGCTCGTTACTATTACTTTTTTGAGCTTCGTCTTTGCCCTAACTTCTTTTATGTTATTGTAGAACAGATCTAGGACTATTGCTATTTCAGCTCCAGAATTGTTCAAAGCATGCTCTAGTTCGTATGGTTTGTAAAGCGGATTTATCGGGTTCACTATGCCTCCTGCTTTCAACGTAGCATAGTATGATATGACGAACTGAGGAGAGTTAGGTAATATGAGGCTTACCACAGTACCTTTTTTAACACCTAATTTCTGAAGAGCATAAGCAAATCTATCGGTTAATTCCTTAAGTTTTGAGTAAGTAATCTTATTCCCTAGGAAAATCAAAGCCGTATGTGAAGGGTATTTAGAAGCAGCTTCATCTAAAATACTATATAGGGGCTTTGGCTCTACTTTTACTTCATGCGGTACTCCTTTATCATAGAATTTAAGCCAAGGTTTTGATAGAATAAATTCTAACTTTTGCATAAAATAAAAATCTTCTAAAAAAATTAAAATGTTTCTAGGAAAGTTTTTCTTGTCTTTCTAAGGTACTGCTACTAACAAAGGTACTTCTATCATTTTGCCTCTCACCTGTGCCCATACTCCACAGGCCTCTGGTACTAGAGGGCACATAGCGCTTATCAGATACATTCCTGGTTTTTTAAGCTCTATAATAACACTTTCAACAAATCCTGCGGTTACGTAAACATCATATACCACAATCCCGAAATCAGGACCAATTATCCTAAAAGCGAAAGCAGGTAAAATAAGCGGGGTATGTTATTATGAAGTACTATCCTAACACTTTGTCCTACTTTAAACGCTGCATTAGGTGGTACAACTATCAAGAATAGCTTAGCATTAGGTCCTTCGCCTCCTTCGTATCCAATGAAAACGTCTATAACACCAGCTGGTGGTGGTGTGAAGGTATCAGGTGAAGTGCCAGTTGGAGATGTAGTTGGAGTGCCAGTTGGAGATGTAGTGCCAGTATCAGGTGAAGTGCCAGTTGGAAACGGAGGAATTCGTGGTAGTAGGATAGAAGCGAACAAGAAGAATGCTACAATGCCACCTATTACTACCATTGCCACCACTATGACTACTATTAGGATTGTAGAGATGGCCTTTAAGTTCATACTAAAATATACTACCTTAATTTATTAACCTAACGTTTTAAAATAAATCAGTGCTAGAGCTGAACTATTCAATGGTACTAGTTAGAGGGGGTTATAAAAAACTCTAACTTTTACACGAAATAAAAAAATTTAATGTGTATAGCAAATTATTCCTTGTATTTTGATTCTTTAATATGCTTAGCCAGTTACTGTTAACAAAGGCACATTTTGCATTTTGCCTACTGTAGTGTGCCATGCTCCACAGAAGGTTAAACAATTTATCACATAAGTTCCTGGTTTATCAAGAGTTATGGTAACTTCTCTAGTAGCTCCTGCTGTGGCTGAGATTTGGGCTATTTGGGCTCCATCAGGGCCAATTATGGCAAAGCTATGTGGTGAAGGATAAGTGTTGTTATTATGAAGTACTATCTTGACTCTATCTCCTACTTTAAACGTTGCGCTGCTTGGCTGAACTATCCAGAATAGTTTTGCATCAGCTCCTTCTTTAATTCCTTCGAATCCTACGTAAACATCTATAGTACCAGCTACTGGTGGCGCGCTAGGAGTGAGTACGAAATATGCCGCAACACCCGCTATCGCTATTACCACTACTACAATAACTATTAATAGTGTTTTAGAAATGGCCTTTAAGTTCATACTATAACATTTTGTACTAATTTATTAACCTAACGTTTTAAAATAAATCAGTGCTAGAGCTGAACTATTCAAGCGGCACTATAATATTAAGAGGTGATATCCCAGCTCATTTGGAAAATTTAGATTACCTGACCTTCGATCCTAGAATCAATGCATATAGATGCTTCGCATTTAAATACAGCGAGTTGAAGAAATTTTTGCTTTCTAAAGCAATAGAACACGTAGATAGCGTGCTTAAACCAATAGAAGGAGAGATTCGCCAACTTAAAGAATTTGAACTTAAGGATTATCAAGAAGAAGCAATAGAAGCTTGGAATATGAACAATAATAGAGGAATAGTAGTTTTGCCTACAGGAACGGGTAAAACCTATGTAGGGTTAGCTGCGATCTCTGCTTTAAAAGTTCCTACATTAATAATAGTTCCTACTTTAGAGTTAATGGATCAATGGTATGCAAAGATTAAAGAACATTTCAATGCTAAGATAGGAAGATTCGGAGGCGGCTTTAAGGAATTAGAGGTCATAACGGTAATAACCTATGATTCAGCTTACCTTAACGCTGAAACATTGGGGAACAAATTCTTATTGATCATTTTCGATGAAGTTCATCATTTGCCAAGCGAAGGCTATAGACAAATAGCTATGCTGAATGTTGCTCCTAATAGGCTTGGTTTAACCGCCACTCCTGAAAGGGAAGATCAAGCCCATGAATTATTACCTAGTCTAGTAGGAGATGTCGTTTATAAGAAGAGCGTAGTTGAGATGAAAGGAGAGCACTTATCTCCTTTCGAGATCGTAAGGTATTACGTAGACTTGAATGAAGAGGAGAGAAGGCGTTACGAAGAATTGAAGAAGAGATTTAAAAAATTCTTCGAAGAACGTGGTATTGAGATAAGAAGCATAGAAGACTTTTATCAAATGATACTGAGAAGTGGTAAAGATAAAAAGGCAAGGGATGCGCTTATATCATGGAATGAAGCTAGGAAAATAGCGCTCAACGCTTCTTCTAAACTTAAATTATTGGAAAGGATTTTAGAAAGACATAGAGGGGAAAGGATAATAATTTTCACTGAATATAATAGCTTTGCTAGAGAAATATCTTGCAGGTATTTGATACCTGAAATAACCTACAGGACTCCTGATAAAGAAAGAATTATCACAATGGAACAATTTAGAAGAGGGATCTATAAAGCGATCGTTACGAGCAAAGTATTAGAAGAAGGTGTGGACGTTCCAAGCGCAAATATAGGAATAATACTTAGCGGAAGCGGTAGCAAAAGGGAATTCATTCAGAGGCTTGGGAGAATACTTAGACCTATGAAAGGTAAAAAATCTATATTGTATGAGATTGTAACTAGGAATACGAGCGAAGTAAACATATCTTACAGAAGAAAGAGGAAACTTTTGAGCGAGTTCTTAGATTAATGTTGCCCAGCGAGCTACTAAGAGTAAAGATAATAAGGAATGAGAGAATAGTGCCTATTTTCGCGGATTTAAGCGATGAAAACTTGTTTTTGGCTAGTTCTTTGATAGAAGCTTATAACTCATGCATAGGAAAGAAAATGAAAGACCTCGAATCTTTGATTAGAGAAGAAGAAAGGATGGCTGAAGGACTTGGTTATGATTTCAAACTCATAAGAGGTTTGAAGGTCCTATTGAATAGAAAGATAATCTTTGAAGAACCAGATACGAAAATAGACCCTATAAGGATAAGGAATTTAGTTTTCGCAACGTGCAACGAGTTTTTTAATGGCACTTGTATTAACGAAGAAGAAAGGAATAAAGTCTTTTATTTGGTAGCTGAAAAACTAAAGTTAGACCCTGAAACTATTCAAAAAGCCTTTTATTCTATTTTTGATGAAGAAAAGAAGATCAAGGATTTCCCTAAAATTGGCGCTGAAGAGCTTTTAAAGGAATACAATTTGTCTTTACTTCAAACTTTACTCTTCAAATGCGTTAGGCTTTACGTAGATCTTCAGGTCTCAGGACATGAAATGAGGAGGATTCTTTGGGCAATGAAAAGGTTAGGTTTGTTGTATATTGCTGAGAAGAGGTATTCGGGAATAAATCTAGCTATCGATGGGCCTGCTTCTGTATTAAGACAAATTGAAAGATATGGCACTAGGATGGCTAAACTGTTGCCTTATTTAGTGTCGCAAAGAGCTTGGAGTATTAGGGCATATATAAGGAAGAAAGTTGCTAAGAATAAATACAGAATATTTAAGTTTGAAATTTCAAAAACAAACTCTGCTAATTTATTTCCTGAGAAAAAGCTTGAAGAAGTAGTGTATGATAGCGAAATCGAGGAAGAATTTTCTAAAAAGTTTTTCTCTGTAGGAGGAGAATGGAACTTGATAAGAGAACCAGAACCCTTGGTTTTTGATAATTTCATCTACGTCCCAGATTTCGCCTTAGTTAAAGGAAATGATAAAATCTATCTGGAAATAATGGGATTTTGGAGCGAAGATTATGTAAAAAGGAAGATCGAAAAGTTAAGCAAAATAAAAGATATAAAATTGATCTTAGCAGTAGATTCTTCTTTAGGCGATGTAAAGATAGACAATGAAAACATTTACGTAATTAATTTCGAAAGGAAGCTCTCAACAGTAGATGTGATAAAGGCTCTCAATAGGCTCGTATCTACTTAGATTTCCTTGCTTTTATTCTCTCGATTAAAACTGGGAGGAACTCATATAAGTCTGCGACTACGCAATAATCTGCGTTTTTGAAGATAGGTGCGTTCTTATCTTTATCTATAGCCACTATTACCTTTGACTCTAAAA
>JBEPYP010000105.1:0-4533 GCA_041641355.1 Thermoproteota archaeon
ATTCCATAAAGCCCATTTTAAGGAAGGATTTTGAGCCCTATAGAGTTTTAGGTATTAGAAAATATGAATTCGCAATAAAGGATGATTCTCTAAGTTATACTTTTCCTTCTATTTATAAAGCCGAGAGGATAAATAAAGGCGATATATACGAAATAATCTCATATAAGCTTAGGTATTCTGAAATGCTGAAGAAGGGGGAAAGGGCTTATGTAAAAGGGATGTTAGAAGAAGATAAAACAGGAAGGTTAAGGTTGATTTTACAAAGCGATGAAGATTATATAAAACCTATTGAGGTAAAGGCCTGAACTTTGTGCCATAGTATATCAATCCTGATTGGCCATCCTCGTGCATTTTCCTGAACACAGCTTCAACTCTAATCCCTTCTTTGAGCTCAACGCGATCCACGTCTGTGAGCTGGGCTATAACCATAGTACCATCATCTAATCTTATAAGACCAATAGGATAAGGTACGATTTTTGAAAACTCTTTAGTAGACTGGTATACCCAGGTGAATTGAATTAAAGTGCCTTTATCTGGCAATTTGACCTCTGTGAGATTCCTATTACCACAAAATATACACACGTATTTAGGAGGATAGAATTTCTTATTACAGTCTTTGCAATATGTTGCTATTAACCTATATCTGTATGCCTTTTCCCTCCAATAGGATGGAGCACTCATTTGAAACGCCTCAATAGAACCAAGAAAGATTGATCTGCTACATTACTCATCGACTGAACGAGACCTAATTCTGCTTTGCTCAATTGATTACCAGCCTTACCCCTTAATTGAAGAACAGCCTCGCATACTTGATACAAACCTGTAGCACCTATAGGATGTCCTCTTGCTTTTAAGCCACCTCCTAAGTTCAAGGGCAGGCTAGCGTCTTTTTCAAACTGACCCTCTTTTAGCATTTTGCATGCTTCCCCTTTTTCTACAAGCCCTAAACTTTCTAAGATCAAAGGAGCAGCAATGGTATATGAATCATGTATCTCTATGAAGTTTATTTCTTTCTTAGTGATTTTGGTTTGTTTTCTCATAGCTTCAAAGGCCAATCTTAGGGAATTAAAGTTTAAAATATTATCCCTATAGAGCAAATTTACGTCGCTCGTAGACGTTATAGAATCTATTTTAACGGAAAAATCCTTCTCATCCGAATCGATTTCGGAGGAAACCATCACTGCTGCAGCACCGTCTGAAACAGGAAAACTTTCGAATAATCTTATTGGATCTGAAACTAGTGGGGATGCGAGGATTTTTTCAACTGATAGAGGAAATTTATACTGAGCATGATCAACATTCAAAGCCATTCTATGATCATGGGAGGCGAATTCGGCTACATCTTCCTGTTTAAGGGAGTACTCTTTCAAGTATTTCTTATATAGGAGAGCAAACAAGGAAGCATGGGTTATACCGTTATAATAAAAGTAATCTCTGTCAAGCATTGAAGAGAGAGCGGCTATAAAATCTTGGGGCAATCTATCAGAAGGCTTTTCTACACCTACTACTAACACATTCTTATATTTTCCAGAACGAACCATTAACCAAGCTACTTCTAGAGCAGCTATTCCAGAAGCTTCCCCTGAATCTATTCTAATACTAGGTATTTCCCTGAAACCCAAATTTTCCGCTATCAAATTACTGATATATTCTTGGGATTGTAACGAGCTAGCCAAAGAAGATGAAACTATTATGAAATCAGGTTTGAGATAATTGGAATCTTCTATGGTTTTACGAGCAGCATCCAAAGCTAAGCTCTTAAGAGATTTACCCCAATGCTCGGATACTGGAGTAAATCCTATTCCCCTTATGAAAACTTCTATATTATCACTCATTATACTTGTCTCTATATTTAGCGTACAATGCGTAATCTACATAAACCCTCTTGGAAACGTAGTCCATTATCTTAGGAACCAATTCTCTTACCTCCTCTATACCTTCTTGGACTACCAAAGATATCGCATCACTCCCTGCTCCTGAACCGAAAGAAGCCACCAATATTCTTTCACCTGGTTTTGCCACGTCTAAAACAGCAGCCAAACCTAAAAGAGATGATGCAGCATATGTATTCCCTATGAAAGGAACCAACAAGCCTGTTTTGTATTGCTCTGGTTTAAAACCTAAAGATTTGGCTACTTCTTGAGGGAACTTAGAATTGGGTTGATGGAAGACTACGTGATTGAAATCCGAAGGTTTTAAGCTTAAATCTTCCATCAATCTAAGTACAGCATTCCTTACGTGATGAAAATAGGCAGGTTCTCCTGTGAATCTGTAATAATGCATAGGATAAATTTGTCCTTCTCTTCTCCAAAAATCAGGTGTATCGGTAACGTATGAATAGCTCCCTTCTATTATTGCTATGTCATTATAGACCTTACTCCTAGCTAAGATAAAAGCAGCGGCACCTGCTCCTGCGGTGTACTCTAATTCATCACCAGGCCTTCCTCTGGCTATATCAGAACCTATCGCCATTGAGGCTTTCACCATTCCGGCAGATACTAACCCTAAAGAAGTTTGAAGAGCTTCAGTCCCAGCTTTACAAGCGAATTCATAATCTGAAGCCAATGTAAATGGAGTTATACCCAAAGCTTCAGCTACTACTGTAGAAGTAGGCTTAACCGTGTATATCTTAGATTCTGTACCTACGAAGACTGCGCCGATTTCAGAAGGATCGATCCTAGCTCTTTTCAAGGCATTCAATCCAGCTTCCACAGCCATCGTAGCTGTATCTTCATCGACATAAGCTACGGATTTCTCTTCTACTGGCAAAGCCTTATCGCTTTTACCCCAAATTCTAGCTATTTCAGAGGCCTTTATCCTTCTTAGAGGAACATAGCCGCCGTAGCCTATTATAGCAACCGGATGATTAGGTTTCATCTTTTTAATTAGCGATTATGAGAATATAACCTTTTCCGATTAATTTGTTATCCTAAATAGAAGAGGATTGCGGCGAGAAATAAAGAGAAGAGGCATAAAAATGAAAGTAAATAATCATAGAAGCTGAATCTTAAATCATAGAGCGTAGTAGGTTTTTCCGTTGCACCGAAGCCTCTAGATTCCATGGATTCCGCTACATTAATGGCTCTTTTTATGCCTACCGCGAGAAGAGGAATTAAGACCGGCAAATAATTTTTAATCCTATTAATGAACCCTTTTTGGGTTTCTAAGCCTCTAGAGCGCTGAGCATCTATTATGTTGTTTACATCTCGAATTACGGTAGGTATAAATCTAACTGAAAGTGTGAAAATCAAGACGAAATCATAGGGGAATTTCATCCTGTATAAAGCTAAGGCTAAGTCATCAGGCGATGTGGTTAAGGAAAATGCCAGAAAAGAGGAGATCAAAATCAAAAACCTTAGAACAAAAGCCAATGAAAGAAATAAATCATAAGTGAAAATGAAGTTAATTATAAATATTAAAAAAATAAAAATCAAAGAAGTACGTAAAGATACTAAAAAATTATAAAAGATTTTAGCAATAAAAAGTGGAATTAATGAAATTAAAAATACAATAAAAAGATATAGAAAATCACCTCTTAATAAAGCTAAAATAAACATCGCCAAGACATATGTTATCTTAGATCTAGGATCTAATTTATGTATTATAGTATCTTTTTTCCTGAAAAAGAAAAACTCTGGTCTAAACATTTAAATAAGATACCTCGAGTCTCTCTAAAAATTCATCTAAGATAAGTACCTTTTCTTTAATTCCCAGTTCTTTAACCAATTTGGCTATAGAAGGTAACCTAAGGTTTGCCTTTTCTAGAAGATCTTCTTCGTAGAGCACGTCTTTAGCATCCCCTATCTTCAGTATTCGCCCTTCACCCATTACCAAAACCCTATCAGAGATTTCTGCTACAAAATCTAAGTCATGGGTTACCAAGACTACTGTTTTTCCCTTCTTCTTAACCTCCTTTATAACGCTCTTGAGGTTATTCTTCTGTACAAAGTCTAACCCTATCGTAGGCTCATCCAAAACTAATACTTTAGGATCATAAACCAAAACCGAAGCCAAAGTTACTCTTTTTTTCTCGCCTCCGCTCAGCAGTAAAGGAGACGTATTAGAATAATTTGAAAGAGAAAAGAAAACCAACATCTGTTCCACCCTTTCCTTTATTTTTTCTTTACTATAACCTAAGTTTTTTAGAACAAAGGATACTTCTTCGTAAACTGAAGAAGCGAAGAGTTGATAATCAGGATTTTGGAAAACGATTCCCACGGTTTTCGATAATTCAGCGATCGTAGCTTCCTTTGTATTTATTCCATCTACGAAAACATCTCCTACTGTAGGTTTCAAAAGACCGTTCATGTGCTTAATCAATGTAGTTTTTCCTGCACCATTTGAACCTATAATCGATAAAACTTCTCCTTCGTATATTTCTAAATTTATATTTCTTATCGCAAAATCCTCTTCAAGAGGGTATTTATAGCTTACCTCTTTGAATTCTATTATAGTTCCCATTTCTCAACTTTAATATGAAATCACCTAAGCTGTTTGAAAATCCCAAATCCAAGCCATATTTACTCCTTAAAA
>JBEPYP010000106.1:0-4512 GCA_041641355.1 Thermoproteota archaeon
TTCTCTCCACCGCTTCCTCTATCACCCTCACAAAATTCTTCTTGCTGATCTTTGAGAGATCTTCTTTAAGTCGGTTCTTATCAAGCAGACTATCAAAATAAGGCCTCTCTATATAACGAGGTTCTTCAAAATTAGAGTCATAATTCATAAATACAGAAGCTCCAAGAGACTTGACGACGACAGCCCCCCAGAAGCTTCCATCGCTTATGAAGGAACTCTCAAGGATTTTATTTCTAGAGAAGTTTCTTGATATTACAACAGCTGAAGCTCCATCAGCAAAATCAAAAAGCCAGCTTAGTTTGTGATTTCTAGGATTGACCAGATAGGATTCTTTAGACGCAGCAACAAGAAGAATATTTTCAGCAAGATCGCTGATCCTCTTAGCTATAGCAAGCCCTACCGGATATCCTACACACATGGCAGCTATATCAAAGGCAAAAGCTTCTTTTATTTCAAAGGCATCTTGAATTTTTGTAGCCATCATCCAAACACCATAGTCTTTAAAATCGCTTCCAACATATAATATAGCATCAATATCGCTTGATTTAATGCCATATTTTTCAGATAAAGCAAAAGCTCTTTTAGCAGCCATGGTTATCATTTCAGAAGGCATTTCAAAGGGCTTGCTAACTCTCTTCATCTTCCAACCTTGTTTTTCCTCGATAACATCCTTGGGTATTCCGAATATTTTTGAAGCTTCCTCACTTGTAATGATGTCTTCAGGCAGATATATTCCGTAACTTACAATACCGACCATAATATCCCTATTCATCTAATCTACGCTTAATATAAAAACTTTGGCTAAACTTTTTAAAGATAAATTAAAAAATTCTTATAGATCATTATAATACAGGCTATGGGAATTCATAATCAATCCATATATATGAAAGATATATTAGAAGAAAGCTATAGATTATATTATTCCAAACTAGCCATTATAGATTACAACAATAACAATAAATACCAGTATAGCGATCTTGAGAGAAGAGCTTCAAGAATAGCTAAATTCTTAGAAGAAAATGGGGTGAAATCTAGAGACAGAATTGCCTATCTTCTAACTAATAGAGTTGAATGTATAGATTTATTCATGGCTTCAAGCAAACTAGGAACAATATTGGTGCCTCTGAATTGGAGGTTAACTCGGTATGAATTAGGATATGTTCTCAAGAATATCAAACCGAGAGTTCTAGTATATGAGTCAACATTCAGAGAATCCGCAATAGAAGCAAGTAAAGATCTCAGTGATACAATAAAGATAGTTCTTGATGAAGAACCTAAAAATAATGAGCATGGTTATGAAGAAGCACTAAAATCATCAAGTTTCCAAATAAAAAGAGAAGTTCTCTTTGAGGAACCGAGGATGATATTATATACTGGCGGAACAACAGGCTTTCCCAAAGGTGCTATAATTTCATACAGACAGATTTTATTCAACATAATGTCAGAGATCATCACCTGGAGATTAAAGGAAAACCACAAAACGATAGTTTTGCTACCTCTCTTCCACACCGGCGGATGGAACTTACTAACATTACCTCTCCTTGCAATAGGTGGCATGCTTTACATGACTAGAAGATTCGATCCGAAGAGCTTCTTAGAGATCATAGAGAGCGAGAAACATCCTTTTGTAATAATGGGTGTTCCAACCATCTACTACATGATTTCAAAGGAAGAAAGATTTGAAGATACATCTTTCGAGAATGTTGAATGGATGATAAGCGGAGGTGCAGCTATAGATAAAAAAATCATGGAGAGATTCTGGGATAAAGGAGTTAAGTTAGCACAAGGTTATGGGATCACCGAAGGAGGACCTAATAATCTAACGATGCCTATTCATGATTTATCGTTGGATGAAATAAAAAAGAAATGGAGAAGTGTAGGAAAGCCCTTTGCTTTTAACAAAATAATGATTGTCGATGAAGAAGGGAAGGAGCTGGGACCCAATGAATATGGAGAAATAGTAATATGCGGACCCATAGTTTTTTCAGGATATTGGGAAAATCTAGAAGAAACTGCTAACATCCTCAGAGACGGCTGTATATATACAGGAGACATAGGATTTTATGACGAAGAAGGTTATTTCTACATAGTTGATAGGAAGAAAGATATCATAAAAAGCGGCGGTGAGCAAATCTATCCCAGAGAAATAGAGGATTTAGTTCTTCAGCATCCATTGATAGAGGATTGCGCGGTAATACCTGTTTCAGATGAAAAATGGGGTGAAGTACCGAAGCTAGTAGTAAAAATCAAAACTGGTTCGATTATCACCAAAGAAAATATCCTACGATTTCTTGAAAATAAAGTGGCCAAGTATAAGATGCCGAAATATATAGCAATAGCAACTGAAATTCCTAGGAGTCCTGCTGGAAAGATTTTGAAGAGAATTCTTATTCAAAAATACGGCTCTCCGATCGATGAGATTTGAGAGGTTATCATTGTGTTTGTTTATCTAAACAAGACTTGAGTATTTCTTCTTCAGATACACATAATCCACCTTGCCTATAGGAGTTTTAGGAATTTCATCGACAATCCATATATGCTTAGGGATTTTGTAGCCCGCGATTTTCGTTCTTAAATAACTTTTTATTTCTTGAATAGATATTTCATAGCCTGTTTTAGGCTTTATAACAGCTGCAACTGCTTCACCCCATTTCGCATCAAATACACCAAAAACTGCAACTTCGTCAACAGCTGGATGTTCTCTTATGTGCTCTTCTATCTCGAAAGGATATACATTCTCCCCTCCTGTTTTAATCATAAATTTCTTCCTCTCAACAAAATAGTAATGACCCTCATCATCTCTTATAAATAAATCGCCCGTCCTAACCCAACCATCTTCCATTATCGTATTTTTAGTCTCCTCAGACCTCTTCCAATAGCCAGAAAAAACTATTGGTCCTCTAACAAGAAGTTCTCCTACCTCATTAGATTTTGCCTCAGATCCGTCTTCCTTAACTATTTTTAATTCTGCAAACATACTTGGTTTACCTACGCTCATAGGCTTCTTCTCCATATCTTCAGGAGGCGTATATAGCAAGTTTGGACCTGCTTCAGTTAGTCCATATCCTTGGAAATATCTAGCATTTTTCTCCCAGTACAGCTTCATAAGACTATAGGAGCTCATACCCCCTCCACTCTTAAAGAATTTAACGCTGCTGAAATCTATTTCTTTAAATCTAGGAGATTTCGCGATCATATAAAAAGTAGTTGGGACGCCTATAATTATCGTAGGTTTTTCTCTTTTTATAATATCTAGCGCTTCTTCAGGATCAAATCTTTTAACGATGATGATTCTACCCCCGACCATATATAACGGTATTGTTATTACATGCCAACCTCCGGTATGAAAGAAAGGAAAGAAAAGAGGTGCTAAGTCGTCCTGAGTAAGCCCCCAACTAAGAATGGTGTTTATGGCATTCCATATAACTTGTCTATAGGGTATCATGGCCGCCTTAGGAGTTCCCGTTGTTCCTCCTGTGTATAGAAGCATACTAATGTCTTCTAGCATGATCTCTTCCTTTTTGTATGTTTTGTCAGTAGGTCTTCTATGAATACCTCTAAGCTCCTCTATATCGATCAGATTTGGTTTTACGGAACTGATCTTCAGAGATTCTTTCAATAACTCCTCGAAATCTTTTTGATAAAAAAGCAAAGACGGCTCTACATCATCTATCATAAAGGCTAGCTCCCTTGGATTTGCTCTCCAGCTTAGAGGAGCTAAGATAATGCCTTTTTTTATTGTGGCCAGATATAGAAATAAGTATTCTGCATTATTATACGATAGAACAGCTACCCTTTCTCCTTTCTTAATTCCTTTTTCCTCAAGAAGAACAGCTATATTATCAGCCGCTCTAGAGGCATCACCATAGGTATATTCCTCTCTAGATCCCCACGATATATCTACGATTGCTACTTTAGTAGGAGTTAGTCTACCTCGAATTGCTGCAAGGTCAAGGAAGGCACAACTATTATTTTGAATCATCTAGATGATCACCTCATATAGAATAACTTTCTTTATCATAAAATCTTATTCTCAGTATAACTGTCTAGAGTACATAAAGTCTTAACTTACACAAAGTCCACCATATCTCGGAAAGATATTAATATACGTTTAGCACGCAAGGGTTATTCTAATTTGCGTCTTATGAGATTAAAAGTTAAGGGTTATGATGGAGTAGGTACTTGTTAGATCGAACATCCTTAGCTACTTTTAGATTGCTAAAGAAGATATTTCTAAGAAAAACTTCTTTAGCTCTACTACCAGGTTACCTCTAGTCCTGATATCGTGGATAATCTAGTTAGCCTTACTTTAGAGTTCACAGAAGATTATGTTTCTAAGATAGAAGCAAGAACCATAAACAAGGTTATCTCAAGAATATTCCTTGAATATAGTTAAAACAATCTTCTTGAACTTGAAACCCCAGAAGAGTTAATCATTGAATTTTTGATTTAGTTCTTATAATCTTTAATTTAGGCTTATTATATAAAGTGATATTTTTATGGAAGTAAAAA
>JBEPYP010000107.1:0-4509 GCA_041641355.1 Thermoproteota archaeon
TTATGCTCGTTACTATTACTTTTTTGAGCTTCGTCTTTGCCCTAACTTCTTTTATGTTATTGTAGAACAGATCTAGGACTATTGCTATTTCAGCTCCAGAATTGTTCAAAGCATGCTCTAGTTCGTAGGGTTTGTAAAGCGGATTTATCGGGTTCACTATACCTCCGGCTTTCAACGTAGCATAGTATGATATGACGAACTGAGGGGAGTTAGGTAATATGAGGCTTACCACTGTACCTTTTTTAACACCTAATTTCTGAAGAGCATAAGCAAATCTATCAGTCAATTCCTTAAGTTTTGAGTAAGTAATCTTATTCCCTAGGAAAATCAAAGCCGTATGTGAAGGATATTTAGAAGCAGCTTCATCTAAAATAGTATATAAGGGCTTTGGCTCTACTTTTACTTCATGCGGTACTCCTTTATCATAGAATTTAAGCCAAGGTTTTGATAGAATAAATTCTAACTTTTGCATAAAATAAAAATCTTCTAAAAAAAATTAAAATGTTTCTAGGGAAGTTTTTTTTCTTTCTAAGGTACTGCTACTAACAAAGGTACTTCTATCATTTTGCCTCTCACATGTGCCCATACTCCGCAGTACTCTGCTACTAGAGGGCATATAGCACTTATCAGATACCTTCCTGGTTTTTCAAGCAGTATATAACACTTTCAACATATCCTGGGAAGAGGGGAACCCCTTCTCCCACAGTCTCGAAATCGGGGCCAAGTATGGTAAAAATAAGGTAAGGAGGCCAGCTATTGTTATGATGAAATACTATCCTAACGCTCTGTCCTACTTTAAACACGGCATTAGGTGGCACAACTATCAAGAATAGCGTCGCATTAGGTCCTTCTTTAAACTTTTCGTATCCAATGAAAACGTCTATAACACCAGCTGGTGGCGTGAAGGTATAAGTTGGAGTGCCGGTTGGAGATGTAGTTGGAGATGTATATCCTTGAGTCGGTGTTGTATAAGTCCCTGTCGTAGTTAGAGACGGAGGAATTCGTGGCAGCAGGATAGAAGCGAACAAGAAGAATGCTACAATGCCGCCTATTACTACTATTGCCACTACTATAACTACTATTAGGATTGTAGAGATGGCCTTTAAGTTCATACTAAAATATGCTATCTTTATTTATTAATCTAATGTTTTAAAATAAATCACTACTAAAGCTGAACAATTGATGAAAAAACTCTAACTTTTACACGAAATAAAAAAAATTAATGTGTGTATAGAAATTATTCCTTGTATTTCGATTCTTTCATATGCTTAGCCAGTTACTGTTAACAAAGGCACATTTTGCATTTTGTCAACTGTAGTGTGCCATGCTCCGCAGAAGGTTAAACAATTTAGCACATAAGTTCCTGGTTTATTAAGAGTTATGGTAACTTCTCTAGTAGCTCCTGCTGTGACTGAGAGTTGGGCTATTTGGGCTCCATCAGGGCCAATTATGGCAAAAGCGTGTGGTGAAGGATAAGTGTTGTTATTATGAAATACTATCTTGACTCTATCTCCTACTTTAAACGTTGCGCCGCTTGGCTGAACTATCCAGAATAGTTTTGCATCAACTCCTTCTTTAATTTCTTCGAATCCTACGTAAACATCTATAGTACCAGCTGGTGGCGGCGCAGTAGGGGTGAGTACGAAATATGCCGCAACACCCGCTATCGCTATTACCACTACTACAATAACTATTAATAGTGTTTTAGAAATGGCCTTTAAGTTCATACTATAACATTTTGTACTAATTTATTAACCTAACGTTTTAAAATAAATCAGTGCTAGAGCTGAACTATTCAAGCGGCACTATAATATTAAGAGGTGATATCCCAGCTCATTTGGAAAATTTAGATTACCTGACCTTCGATCCTAGAATCAATGCATATAGATGCTTCGCATTTAAATACAGCGAGTTGAAGAAATTTTTGCTTTCTAAAGCAATAGAACACGTAGATAGCGTGCTTAAACCAATAGAAGGAGAGATTCGCCAACTTAAAGAATTTGAACTTAAGGATTATCAAGAAGAAGCAATAGAAGCTTGGAATATGAACAATAATAGAGGAATAGTAGTTTTGCCTACAGGAACGGGTAAAACCTATGTAGGGTTAGCTGCGATCTCTGCTTTAAAAGTTCCTACATTAATAATAGTTCCTACTTTAGAGTTAATGGATCAATGGTATGCAAAGATTAAAGAACATTTCAATGCTAAGATAGGAAGATTCGGAGGCGGCTTTAAGGAATTAGAGGTCATAACGGTAATAACCTATGATTCAGCTTACCTTAACGCTGAAACATTGGGGAACAAATTCTTATTGATCATTTTCGATGAAGTTCATCATTTGCCAAGCGAAGGCTATAGACAAATAGCTATGCTGAATGTTGCTCCTAATAGGCTTGGTTTAACCGCCACTCCTGAAAGGGAAGATCAAGCCCATGAATTATTACCTAGTCTAGTAGGAGATGTCGTTTATAAGAAGAGCGTAGTTGAGATGAAAGGAGAGCACTTATCTCCTTTCGAGATCGTAAGGTATTACGTAGACTTGAATGAAGAGGAGAGAAGGCGTTACGAAGAATTGAAGAAGAGATTTAAAAAATTCTTCGAAGAACGTGGTATTGAGATAAGAAGCATAGAAGACTTTTATCAAATGATACTGAGAAGTGGTAAAGATAAAAAGGCAAGGGATGCGCTTATATCATGGAATGAAGCTAGGAAAATAGCGCTCAACGCTTCTTCTAAACTTAAATTATTGGAAAGGATTTTAGAAAGACATAGAGGGGAAAGGATAATAATTTTCACTGAATATAATAGCTTTGCTAGAGAAATATCTTGCAGGTATTTGATACCTGAAATAACCTACAGGACTCCTGATAAAGAAAGAATTATCACAATGGAACAATTTAGAAGAGGGATCTATAAAGCGATCGTTACGAGCAAAGTATTAGAAGAAGGTGTGGACGTTCCAAGCGCAAATATAGGAATAATACTTAGCGGAAGCGGTAGCAAAAGGGAATTCATTCAGAGGCTTGGGAGAATACTTAGACCTATGAAAGGTAAAAAATCTATATTGTATGAGATTGTAACTAGGAATACGAGCGAAGTAAACATATCTTACAGAAGAAAGAGGAAACTTTTGAGCGAGTTCTTAGATTAATGTTGCCCAGCGAGCTACTAAGAGTAAAGATAATAAGGAATGAGAGAATAGTGCCTATTTTCGCGGATTTAAGCGATGAAAACTTGTTTTTGGCTAGTTCTTTGATAGAAGCTTATAACTCATGCATAGGAAAGAAAATGAAAGACCTCGAATCTTTGATTAGAGAAGAAGAAAGGATGGCTGAAGGACTTGGTTATGATTTCAAACTCATAAGAGGTTTGAAGGTCCTATTGAATAGAAAGATAATCTTTGAAGAACCAGATACGAAAATAGACCCTATAAGGATAAGGAATTTAGTTTTCGCAACGTGCAACGAGTTTTTTAATGGCACTTGTATTAACGAAGAAGAAAGGAATAAAGTCTTTTATTTGGTAGCTGAAAAACTAAAGTTAGACCCTGAAACTATTCAAAAAGCCTTTTATTCTATTTTTGATGAAGAAAAGAAGATCAAGGATTTCCCTAAAATTGGCGCTGAAGATCTTTTAAAGGAATACAATTTGTCTTTACTTCAAACTTTACTCTTCAAATGCGTTAAGCTTTACGTAGATCTTCAGGTCTCAGGACATGAAATGAGGAGGATTCTTTGGGCGATGAAAAGGTTGGGTTTGTTGTATATCGCTGAGAAAAGGTATTCGGGAATAAATCTAGCTATCGATGGGCCTGCTTCTGTATTAAGACAAATTGAAAGATATGGCACTAGGATGGCTAAACTGTTGCCTTATTTAGTGTCGCAAAGAGCTTGGAGCATTAGGGCATATATAAGGAAGAAAGTTGCTAAGAATAAATACAGAGTATTTAAGTTTGAAACTTCAAAAACAAACTCTGCTAATTTATTTCCTGAGAAAAAGCTTGAAGAAGTCGTGTATGATAGCGAGATCGAGGAAGAATTTTCTAAAAAGTTTTTCTCTGTAGGAGGAGAATGGAACTTGATAAGAGAACCAGAACCCTTGGTTTTTGATAATTTCATCTACGTCCCAGATTTCGCCTTAGTTAAAGGGAATGATAAAATCTATCTGGAAATAATGGGATTTTGGAGCGAAGATTATGTAAAAAGGAAGATCGAAAAGTTAAGCAAAATAAAAGATATAAAATTGATCTTAGCAGTAGATTCTTCTTTAGGCAATGTAAAGATAGACAATGAAAACATTTACGTAATTAATTTCGAAAGGAAGCTCTCAACAGTAGATGTGATAAAGGCTCTCAATAGGCTCGTATCTACTTAGATTTCCTCGCTTTTATTCTCTCGATTAAAACTGGGAGGAACTCATATAAGTCTGCGACTACGCAATAATCTGCGTTTTTGAAGATAGGTGCGTTCTTATCTTTATCTATAGCCACTATTACCTTTGACTCTAAAA
>JBEPYP010000108.1:0-4472 GCA_041641355.1 Thermoproteota archaeon
GAGAAGTACCAGACATTTATTTAGCCAAGAACACTAAAGCTCTATCTTTGTTCGTTAAAAACACTCTCAATTCTATTTTACTAGGCGGCTTTTTAGCACCTCTTTCCCAAATTCTCTCATTGACGCTACTATCTATCCAAACTTCCTTTTGTTTTGTATATCTACTTACAAGGTCTTCGATTAAGTTTATTGCTTTTTTACTTCTTTTTTGTAAAGGTGCCTTTTTTGTATCTCTAAGATTTAATCTTACTATTCTCTCTTCCTTTATTTCTTCATCTTCCAGCAGTACTTCTTCTCTAACACGCTTAAGGATTTCATCTTCTTCCTTAACTTCTTCAACGGTTTCTTCCTTTATTTCTTCAGCGCCCATACTTTACTATGGTTTTATAGAAGAACTCTTCCACGTCCTCCGCCTATTATGTCTCCTTATCCTTTTACCCCCTACTTTTGTCTTTGCAGTGACCCAAATAGGCGCCGGTCTTGAAAGCTTTGCTTCTCTTGCTAATTTTTTCTTTCTACTGAGTGTTTTATTTCTTGCCATTTTATTCTTTTTTGATAATTCTTATTTTAGTTTCTTGTTTTGAAGTCAAGGATCTAAGTATTTCCTTTATTTCATCTTCGCCTATCATTCCCCTTATTTTTCCAGAACTAGCAAGTTGGATCAAATAGAGTTCTATTTGTTCAGTAAGTTGGGGTTTAACCAATCTTATATTTTCCAGTCTGCTTCTTGCTTCAGGCGTGAGAATTTTTCTCAATAACTGGGCTTTTTTTGTTTCGAATTCTTTCCTCTCTCTTTCTTTTTCATAAAGCGCTTCTAATCTCCTTTGATATTCTTCCAATTTCCTCCTTCTTAATTCTTCAAGTTCAATGTCTTCTTCCATTTCAGGAGCTCACCCCTTTGTATTTCAATAATTCAGGTTTTTCTTTAATCATTTCGTTGAAAATTTTGTTGGATAATTTATTTATAAGAGCTTGTCCTTGTTCAGTCAACACTCTTCCTTTTGGAGTTTTCTTCACCAACCCAGCCTTTTCCAATTGTTGGAGTATTTTCCTTATAATAGAACCATTAGCCTTATAATGATGTTCCATCCTTTTAGAATATTTCTTCCTCCCGCCATACATAGTTCTTAAACTCTCTACGCTTAAAGGTTGCTTTATGTATAGTTTTCTCAATATAGCTGCTGCTCTAATATACCACCAGTCTTCTTGTATGGGTAATCTTTCTCTAGAAGGTGAGGTTTTAACGAAAATGGACCAGCTTGGAGGCTCAACCTCTTTTATGTTTTCCTTAATATGGCTAGCTATTTCTTTAATCAACAGATCAGCAGGAACCATTCTAGGATCCATTAACTAGGTCGCTACAAAAACTATCTACTTTCGCTAATTTAAACTTTAAGCGAGCTGGATGCTTCTTTTCTTATAACACGCATGCATTCTAGGCATGTCGTTATTATCTTCAAGTTCTTACCACAACCTTTTACTCTTATTCTAGCTCCTAGACCAGGTATCAATAAGTTATAGCATCTCTTGCAATAAAGACTTCGGAACCAAATGGGAAATCTTAGATTGTATTTTTTCTTAATACGAAGAGCGATTCTAATACAATTCTTTGAAAATTCTCTATCTTCCTTATAGCTATCCAAAGCCTTTCTAAGCAGAATCTTTATTCTTTGTTTAGCGAGATCTCTTTCTATAATTTTTTTCCTCACTAATTTTTAATTACGACCTTGTCGTATAATTTATTAGTTTATGGCCCGGATTGAGTAGCCTGGTAGCTCGTAGGCCTGTGGAGCCTATTGCATGGGTTCAAATCCCATTCCGGGCCTTGGGCCGGTAGTTCAGTGGTAGAATATCCGCTTCGCACGCGGAAGGTCGAGGGTTCAAATCCCTCCCGGTCCACTGATGTTCATGATTTTTCCGTAATTAATATTAAGGTATGATCAAATAGTGTATGTATTGTGTCGGATGAAATTAATTATAAAGATTTGATAAAACTTAGGAGGCTAGTCAAATCGCTCAAGAATAAAGAAGGTAGAGGTACTGAATTGATTTCTCTATATATACCTGCAGGAAGACAAATTTCTGAAATAATGAATGTATTAAGAGAAGAGTATTCTCAAGCTGGTAATATAAAGGATAGAACTACGAGGCATCATGTTCAAGAAGCCTTAACGAGCATAATGCAAAGGCTTAAATTTTTCAATAAAGCGCCCGCGAATGGGTTGATAATATTTGCGGGTTATGTATCTACTGGGATTCAAGGTGATGAGAAAATGGAAATATATTTACTTGAACCCCCAAAACCCATTTCGATATATCTTTACAGGTGCGATGCAAGATTTCATACCGAGATCCTTGAGAGTCTGATCAAATCGGGATATTCCTATGGCTTTGTATCATTAGACAGGGAGGAAGCTTCCTTTGCAGTACTTGAAGGCAACAATCTAGAGATATTGGAAACTATAACTTCAGGGGTACCTGGAAAGCACAGAGCAGGAGGACAATCAGCGAGAAGATTTGAAAGAGTAATCGACATAATGGTCCATGAATTCTTCAAAAGAGCAGGGGAGAGGATGGTTAAATATTTTCTTTCTGATCGTAATGTAGAAGGAATAATAATAGGAGGTCCAGGTCCGACGAAGAATGACTTCTTAGATAAGGATTACATTCCGAATGAACTCAAGCGAAAAATAATCGCTGTTTTAGACATAGGCTATTCTGGAGAGGAAGGCATTTATGAATTGTTAGAAAGGAGCAGAGAGTTACTTCAAAAGGTAGAACTTATAAAGCAAAAGGAAGAGTTCGAAAAATTCTTGAAATTATTGAATGAAAACCCGAAATCATTAGCAATAGGTATAAATGAGGTCATGAACGCTATAGAGAAAGGTTCTTTGGAGAAGCTATTAATATTAGAAGATGTTGAAATAATCAGCTTGACTTATTCATGTTTGAATTGTAATAATACTGAAACGCTTAGAGTCATTTCAACAGACCTATTTAGCTTTAAAAATTCTTTGAAATGCAGCAAATGTGGCTCTACCAACATAAAGATAACCAATGAAATCGATGAAACTGAAGAAATCATAGATAAGGTTTTCGAGAATAACGGTGATGTGATATACATAAGCAAATCTTTAAACGAAAGTTATTCTTTAGGTAAGACCTTCGGAGGCATCGTAGGTATCCTTAAATTTTAAAATGGATAAACCGATAGTTTTAAAGCTAGGCGGTCATCTATTATTTTCTACTGAGAATTCTTTTGAAGAATATTGCAGAACCCTAGCCAATGTAGTTTCTAGTTATAAAATTCACATAGTAGTAGGAGGAGGTCAAAAAGCTAGAGAATATATAAAGATAGGTAGGAATTTAGGATTAAACGAATCCATATTAGATCAGATAGGAATAAACATAAGCCAACTTAATGCTTATTTAGCTTTCAATTATCTGAGCAAATTTACCGAGATCTATTTCGTGAAGAACTTCGAAGAATTAGTGGATAAATTGAATTCTGGAAAGAAGGTGATATGCGGGGGTTTGTTTCCTTCAATATCTACTACCACAGTAGCATGTATTATAGCAGAACTTTGTAATGGCTTTCTTTTCTATGTTACAGATGTGGACGGTGTTTTTGATAAAGATCCTAAGCTGTATAAGGATGCAAAACTTTTCAAGGAATTAAGCATAGAAGAATTGATTTCATTATTGAGCAAAACCCAAGATTTCAGAGCTGGCGAATATAAGTTATTCGATCAGCATTCTTTAGAAATAATGAAGAGATCGAAAATACCTGTTCGTGTTTTTAATGGAAAAAACCCAGAAAACATTATTAAGGTTTTAAGAAATGAAAATATTGGGACATTGATATATTATAAATAGTGCAGGGGTGCCCGAGCTAGGTCCAAGGGGCGGGACTCAAGATCCCGTGGCTAAAGGCCATCGTGGGTTCAAATCCCACCCCCTGCATGTTCACCTTTAAGTTGAACTTATTGAAGGGCTTTTCCATCACCTATCAATGACCCAATAATGCTTTTTCATCAACAATGTTTGGTAATGCTCTTTTAATCCTCATTTGTAAAGCCCTTGCACTATCATGCCTTACGCCTGCTATTAAGGCTATTTCTTTTAGTGTTAGGCATTTCAATCTAGGTTGATTTAACAATTTTAATATAATAAGCCTCCTTAAACCTTGTCTTTCATATATTTTTATCCTTTTCTCAAATTCTTTATATCTTTTGAATAAATTATTTTTACCTACATTCATAATTTCAGCTACTTTTTCATAACTTATTTTTTTATTTTTCTTTTTTAAATAATAAATTAATGTTATTGCTTCAAATATTGCATCAGATCCGTTTCCGTTTAAAAAAACTTTTGCAATATTCTTATATTTTTTTATTTCTTCAATAAGATTTACATCTAAAAAATTATATTTTGATTCTCTTAGTATTTCATAAAATTTCTTTCTCCTAATA
>JBEPYP010000109.1:0-4459 GCA_041641355.1 Thermoproteota archaeon
GAAATCTCGATGTAGAGAAGTTGAGGATAGAGAGAGGAAGTATATTAAGCGAAGAAGAAGCTTTAAAAATTAAGCTCGAAGGGAAGCAATACAAGAGGTTTGAATTCACTGAGCGTGGCGTTTCACCACATGCGCCCATAGGAACTAAATACGCTGTATACTGGGCTACGGGTGATGAACATGATGAACTTGGTCATATAACAGAAGATCCAGTGATAAGAAAGAAGATGATGGAAAAGAGGATGGGTAAGCTTTCCTTAATAGAGAAGGAAATACCTATTGAGGAGAAACTAAATCATTTCAATGTCAAGGACCCTGAGCTAACGCTTGTTAGTTGGGGGTCAACAAAAGGTACTATACTAGATTTGATGGAAACTTTGAGCAACGAAGGTCGTGCTATAGAATTCTTGCAGATAAGAATGGTCCATCCATTGCCTTCTGAATACGTCAAGCGAACTCTTGAAGGTAAGAAATGGGTTTGCATTGAAAGTAATTATTCTTCACAGCTAGCCGGTTTGATAAGGGAGAAGACAGGCCTTGTGCCTGATTTCAAGATAGTTAAGTATACAGGCAGACCGATTTCTCTAGATGAACTTTATATTGCAGTTAAAAGAATATTAGAAGGAAAAGCCCCTGAAAGGCAGGTGTTAGAAGGTGGAGCTTAAATTCAAACTTACCGATTATAGGACTAATGTACATAATAATTGGTGTCCAGGCTGTGGTGACTTTGGAATATTAAGTGCAATCCAACAAGCGTTATTTGAACTTCAGTTGGACCCTAGCAATGTAGCAATATTCTCAGGTATAGGTTGCTCGGCGAAGACGCCTCATTATGTTAATGCCTATGGTATTCATACCTTGCATGGTCGAGCATTGCCTTATGCAATAGGAGCAAAATTAGCAAATCCAAGCTTAGAGGTTATAGCTGTCGTGGGAGATGGAGATGGATTAGGTATAGGAGCAGGTCATTTTGTTAATGCAGGAAGAAGGAATGTAGATTTCACGGTGATAATTTATAATAACGAAGTATATGGTTTGACAAAAGGTCAAGCAGCTCCAACGCTTAAATTGGGGGTTAAAACTAAATCCTTGCCTAAACCAAACATAAATCAAGCAGTTAATCCAATTTTGCTAGCTTTCGCTTCAGGATATACTTTCATAGCTAGAAGCTATGCTTATGATACTAAACATTTAAAGGAGATAATAAAACAAGCGATGCTGCATAGAGGAAGCGCTGTAATAGATGTGATTCAACCATGTCCTACCTATAATGATATTCACACTAAAGATTGGTTTGCAGGCAAAGGTAACATAGACCCTAAAACTGGTAAGGAAGTACCTAGGATATACAAACTAGAAGAGACTGGTTATAATTGCGTGATAACTCCTGATATGAGTGAAGAGGAAATAGCCAAAAAGGTCTCTGAGATGATAATCAAAGCTTATGAATGGGGTGATAGAATACCCATAGGTGTGTTCTATAGGGATTTGAGATATGAAACTTATGAAGATAGGATTGAAAAAAGAATACCTAACTACAAAGTATATCCTCCTGCTAAGCAAGCAATAGCTGATAGTAAAGGACGTCCTATTACAAATATCAAGAAGATAATAGATTCTCTTTCAGTTTAATTATATTTTAAAAATATTTTTCACTAATAATAAAGCATTATAAAGTCTTTCTATATCATTTATATCATTATAAATATAAAAACTAGCCCTAGCCATCGCGGCTACTTCATATCTTTTCATCACCAACTTAGCGCAATGATGCCCAGCTCTTATTTGTATTCCTTCCTGATCGAGTATTGATGCTATGTCATGGGCATGGATATCTGCTAAATTAAAGGAAATGACTCCGCTTCTTTTGCAAGGATCTTTAGGACCATATATCGTGAGTTCTTTTATGTCTGAAAGCTTTGCTAATGCGTATTCCACTAAACTTTCTTCATGTTTTCTTATGTTCTCCATCCCTATGTTTTTTAAATACCTTATCGCGGCAGTCAAACCTATAGCTCCTTCTACGTTAGGTGTTCCTGCTTCATATTTCCAAGGTAGATCATTCCACGTGCTTTCATAAAAATCGACGTTTTTAATCATCTCACCTCCAGTTAGGAAGGGGTTCATTTCTTCCAAAACTTCTTTCTTAGCATATAAGACCCCAATTCCCATAGGCCCTAGCATTTTATGACCTGAGAAGGCTAGGAAATCACAGTCTATATTTTTAACATTCACAGGCATATGTGGTACTGATTGAGCACCATCTACTAGCACAAGAGCGCCCTCTTCATGAGCCATTTTCGTTATTTCTTCTACAGGATTTATAGTCCCCAATGTATTCGAAGCATGCGTTATAGCTACGATTTTAGTCTTCTTATTTATTTTTTCTTGATAGCTCTCTAGGAATCCTTCATCTGTTATGCCTATGAACTCTAACTTAGCTTTCTTCTCTTTCGCTAACATTTGCCAAGGTACTAGGTTGCTGTGATGTTCCATTTGAGATACCAAGATCTCGTCTCCTTCTTTCACATTCTTTCTACCCCAAGCATAGGCTACTAGATTTATAGCTTCGGTGGCGTTTCTTACAAATATTATTTCTTGATAATCACGTGCGTTTATGAAATCCATCACCTCCTTTCTACTTTCCTCATAAGCAACTGTAGCTTCTTCAGCCAAAGTATAAACTCCTCTATGAACATTGGCGTTGTAATTTTCGTAGTATTCTTTGATCGCGTTTATTACTTGTATAGGCTTTTGGGTTGTAGCCGCGTTATCTAAATAAACGATTTCTTTATCATTAATCTTCCTTTTAAGGATTGGAAAATCTTCCTTTATTTTCTCAACATTTAAGAAATATTTTTCTTTAAGCATTTGTTTTTATTTCCCTTTATCGTTTATATAAACGTTCTTAAGAATAAGTTTTTTTATTACAATCCAACTATAACATATTATGACGAGGCTAAAAGAAGGAGATGTTGCTCCAGACTTTGAGGCGACATCAATACTTAGAGGCAAGTTCAAGCTTTATGATGTTATAAAGGAGAACAAATACACGATTCTGTATTTTTATCCAAAGGATTTCACGATGGGTTGCACTAAAGAAGCATGTAGCTTTAGAGACTATTACAAAAGGATCAAGGAATTGGGAGGAGAAGTAGTAGGGGTTAGTTTAGACGATATTGAAACTCATAAGGCATTTGCTTCAAAGCATGGATTGAATTTTGATTTAGTTTATGATGAGGGGGGTAAGATAGCATCTGCTTATGGCGTATTGAGCAGTATATTTGGTAAAAAATTCGCTTCTAGAGTGACCTTTGTGATCAACAATGAAGGCAAGATTGTAAAAATATTCAGAAAAGTAAACGCTTCGGAGCATGGTAAAGAAATTCTCGATTTTCTTCAAAATACGGATTGACGTTTAAACTATGGTATCGATAGAGAAAGTCTATTCAGAAGTAGAAAGGGTATTGAAGGATTACGAACAAAAACTTAAATCTTCTAAATCGTTGAGGCCCTTCGTAAATGATACTTATCATAATATGTTAAAAATAAAGGATAAACTTAAAAATGAAATTAAAAAGCTTGAATATATTAAAAACGAAATAAATAAAAAGCTCAATTCAAAGGAATTTGATTTTATATATTCAAATTTTAATCTAACAAGAGAAGATCTTTCACCTGAGAAATTTAAAAATTATGAAGAATTGAAATTTTTGCTAAGGATGAAGACGTACCATGCCTATCCATGGGATGATTTCTTAGCTCCTTGGATCGAATATTACGAATCTTTGGATAGAATAAGATATTATCTCAAAGAACTTAGGAATAAAGTCAAAATGGTCAATTTTTACTTAGCCAGTTCTGGCATTAAAATTGAA
Organism: Thermoproteota archaeon; assembly: GCA_041641355.1. Classification (GTDB taxonomy): domain Archaea; phylum Thermoproteota; class Thermoprotei; order Gearchaeales; family Gearchaeaceae; genus DSFO01. The sequence continues at coordinate 3,879 of JBEPYP010000109.1, forward strand.
TACGATGAGAAAGTTATTGAAGGGATTTGATTAAATTTATTTTAGGTTAGGAGATTAAATTTTGATGGGCGAAAAAATTACTTACGTTACGTTATTTGCAGACGAAAGAATACATCCAAATTTCGAAAAAGCGCTTAAAGATGTGGAGAAAGAATTCGGCAAGCATTATCCAATGTACATAGGCGAGAGTGAAGTATACTCTTCTAAAGAATTCGAAAAAAGAAGTCCTATAGATACTAGGATTTTGATGGGATATTTCCAAGAAGCTAACACGCATCAAATTCGTGAGGCGATAAGCACTGCGAAGAAGGCTTTCAAAGAGTGGAGTAGCTATGATTATACTGAAAGGATTAGAATTTTCAGGAAAGTAGCTTCTTTAATCGAAAACAATCTTTATCATATAGCTGCTTACTTGACTTATGAAGTAGGTAAGAATAGACTTGAAGCTATAGCCGAAGTCTACGAAGCCGCAGATGCGATAAGATATTACTGCAAGCTTTATGAAGACAATGAGGGGTACATAAAGAAAATGGGTCCAGGAGCTCCTGGCGAGATTTGTTATAGTGTAGCTAAGCCTTATG
>JBEPYP010000110.1:0-300 GCA_041641355.1 Thermoproteota archaeon
CTTTAATGAAATTATTTCTTATATCGCTGCAAATTCTTCCTTTGATTATAGCTTCTGCGGCCAGCTCTATTAGATTCATTTTAATCGTCTTCGATGTGAAAGGCATGGATCTAGAAGCCCTTAAATTGCATTCTATTACGTAAACATCTTCTCCTTTGACGAGGAACTGAATGTTAAAGGGGCCTATTATCTTCAATGCCTTAGCTATCCTTTCAGTTATTCTTGAAATTTCTTCTTGTATCTTGGCACTGAGTGTTATAGGCGGAATGACCATCACCGCATCTCCAGAATGCACACCTG
>JBEPYP010000110.1:310-4420 GCA_041641355.1 Thermoproteota archaeon
CAGCGACAGCATCGACTTCCACTTCTTTGGCCCCTAGTATAAACTTGCTAACGATTACAGGGTATTCAGGACTTATCTTAGTAGCCCTTTCTATGTACTTCTTAAGCTGAGAAGGAGTCCAAGCCACTTCCATCGAGGAACCGCTTATTACAAAAGAAGGTCTAACAATTAAAGGAAAACCTACTTTATAAGCGAAATTCATTATGTCTTCTAAGCTTGTGAAGCTATCCCATACAGGTTGTTTTATTCCTAAGAAATCTAAAAGTTCACTGAATTTCTTCCTATTTTCAGCTGTCTCAATACTTTCGTAGCTACTTCCAAAAATCTTGACTTGATGCTTAGCTAGCTTCGGTACCAAGTTGTTTGCAATTTGGCCTCCTACACAAGCTATTATCCCATCAGCGTTCTCTTTCTCATAAATATCCAATACCCTTTCCAAAGTCAATTCTTCGAAATAAAGCTTATCAGCAATATCATAATCTGTAGATACAGTTTCGGGGTTGCAATTAATTATGATCACGTCCTCAATTCCTAAATTTTTGAGTGCCCATGCCATGTTGACTGTGGCCCAATCGAATTCAACTGATACACCTATTCTATAAGGCCCACTTCCTAGGATTATTATTCTTTTACCTTTCTTCGTGAAATCTAAATCATCTGAAGAAGCATTGTAGGTCATGTATAAGTAATTTGTCCTAGCAGGCCATTCTGCAGCCAAGCTATCGATTTGCTTAACATATGGAAATATTCCAAGGCTTTTCCTTAGTCTTCTCACATCATCTTCACTTAGATTTAAATAACGAGCAATCTGCTTATCAGAAAATCCTAATCTTTTAGCTTTCAATAACTTCTCCTTTAGATCTTCTATATCGCTAGCTCTATACCTTTTTAGCTCTTCTTCTGTATCTATTATGTTCTTTATCTTGTATAAGAACCAAGGATCTATTCTAGAAAGCTTTGATATTCTCTCTATAGAAAAGCCTTTCTTTATCGCCGCAGCTACGTAAAAAAGTATCTCATCAGTAGGATTGACTAGGTTTTCTTCTATCGTAGCTTCATCAAAATCGCCATCAACTGTTAACCCGTCTTTGTTGATATCTAACATTCTTATAGCCTTTTGTAATGCTTCTTCAAACCTTCTTCCTATAGCCATTACTTCTCCTACAGATTTCATCTGAGTCCTTAGTCTGCGGTCTACTTTAGGGAATTTATTGAAATCCCATCTAGGTATTTTAACTACGACGTAATCTAAAGAAGGCTCAAAGGCAGCCGTCGTAATTTTAGTTATTCTGTTTAACAACTCTGGTAAAGAATACCCAATTGCTAGTTTAGCTGCCATATAAGCTATGGGATATCCAGTAGCTTTAGAAGCTAGGGCTGAAGATCTGGACATTCTGGGATTTATCTCTATTATGTAGTACCTACCCGTGTTGGAATCTAAGGCGAATTGAACATTGCATTCTCCTACCACCTGTATCGTTTGAACTACTTTTAGAGAAGCAGTTCTAAGCATGTGATACTCATAGTTAGTCAAAGTTTGGGAAGGTGCGACTACGATGTTGTCTCCTGTATGTATTCTCATTCCTAAAATGTTCTCCATGTTGCAAACAGTTATAGAATTTCCATAATAGTCTCTCATTACTTCATATTCGATCTGCTTAAGCTCTCCTAGATATTCTTCTATTAAGACCTCACTTATTAAACTATGAGCTAAACCTCTTTCTACGATTTCTATTAACTCGGCTTCGTTATTAGCTATCCCTCCTCCTTTTCCTCCCAAAGTGAACGCTACTCTTATCATGACAGGATAACCTAACTCTTCAGCGCATTTCTTAGCTTCTTCAATAGAATACGCACTTTTGCTTCTAGCTACAGGCAAACCCGCATTTATCATGGTTCTTCTGAATTTCTCTCTATCACTAGCTATTTCTATCGATTCCACTGAAGTGCCCAGCACTTTAACACCGTACTTATCCAATATCCCTTTCTTCTTAAGCTCAACACCACAGTTCAAAGCTGTTTGACCACCAAAACCTAAGAGTATACCATCAGGTCTTTCTTTCTCTATTACTTCTGCTACGTATTTCGCCTTTACTGGGATAAAATAAGTCTTATCAGCTAATTTTTCATCAGTTTGTATCGTAGCTATGTTGGGATTTACTAAAACAGTTTCTATACCTTCTTCTTTAAGGGCCTTCACGCATTGACTGCCAGAATAATCGAATTCGCCAGCTTCGGCTATCTTTATCGCTCCGCTTCCTAGAATTAAAACTTTCTTTATAGATTGTAATTTACCCATTGCTTTTCTCTATCATCTTCTTGAAAATATCGAAAACAAAGAGCGTATCATGAGGTCCAGGATTGGCCTCGGGATGAAATTGTACCGAAATGATTTTGTTTTTTGTATCTATTAGCCCTTCTACAGTGGAATCGTCTGCGTTAACCCACCAAATTTTCAGATTTGTTCCTTTAAGAGAATGGGGGTCTACTGCATACCCATGATTCTGACTTGTTATGAAAACGTTGTTGCTATTTAACTCTATACAAGGTTTATTCTGACCCCGATGACCGTATTTAAGCTTAAAGGTATCCCCTCCTTGACTCAGCGCTATTAATTGATTTCCTAAACATATTCCCAACATAGGAATTTTCATATCACTGAGATCTCTAATCAATTCTATAGTCTCCAAATACTTCTTAGGATTTCCAGGACCGTTTGAGATGACAACCCCTTTAGGTGCATATTCTAAGACCTCGTCTATTTCAACATTATGAGGTAATCTAACCACTCTGAAACCTCTTTTCACGATATTCCTTATGATATTTGCTTTGACACCACAATCTATCAACGCTATTAGATCACCTTTTTCACCATAGAAAGAAATCTTTTTCTCAGCATTCGCAAAGAATTTCTCGTCATATCTCTCAGCATGTTTTAATTCGTTTAAAAGCTCATCTTCAGAAATATCATCATAACTGACCGCCAGAGCACCCATCATGACTCCTTTCTCCCTCAATCTTTTCGTAATTTCCCTCGTATCTACTTCTTGTATTGCCGGGACACCTTCAGAACTTAGCCATTCATTAATTGAGCGTCTAGAAGAAGGATGATTAGGGTTTTCACAAGCTTCTTGAACTACTAAGCCTGCGATTTGTATTCTCTCAGATTCAAAGTGAATTGGAAGACCGAGTTCGTCTTTGACCATTTCAGGAACTCCATAATTACCTATTAAAGGATATGTACAAACGAGGATTTGACCTCTATAAGAAGGATCTGTAAATGATTCTGTGTAACCTACCATACCGGTGTTAAAAACCACCTCGCCAAAGATTTTCTTAGGAGAACCGAAGCCCTTACCCTTCCAATAACTTCCATCTTCGAGTACGAGCAAAGCTTTCAATTCGTCAACCATTAAATTTTGTATAAAACAGACTACTCCCTATTTAAATTTTTCTCTAGAAATACCACTTCAACCACAGCTCAGATTTCATCTCCGTACTTTTCCAGCGTCTTTCTTATTTCTTCGTCTAAAGGCAGATATTTTCTTTTTCTCCTCCGTTTTCGAGGCCCTATTTGTTCGTAAGCAACTCTAGCAAGATCATCGAGTTCACCTTCGATGAAAGAATCCCAATTATAGTAATGGACATATTTTTCGGGAACAAGCCAATCTATCTCAAAGTCATCAATCCTGTTAGGATCTATACAAACACATATCAAATCCAGATTTCTGTGAAAACTTAAAGGACATGTGAACACACGTTTAGGATCCATCCTATTCTCGATGATCAATTCCTTGGAAAACTTTCTAAATTCTAAGACAATGAACTCAGTTTTCCTAATCAAAAATTCAACTATAGAATAAGCTATATCTAACGCATTGTATTTTTTAAGAATATCTTTGGACAAAGCCTTATGATTTAAATGCATATGACAGCCTTTTCCTGACCATTTTATTATAATAGATTTTCTTACATTATATTTATCTAATAAATATAATATTTCTTTAACCAATTTTATTGTAATTCTCCAATCTTCTATCCTATTATCTATATCCAAAGTAGGAGTACATGCATAAATGTTTTCTAAATTAATATCTTCATATTTGTTTA
>JBEPYP010000111.1:0-4405 GCA_041641355.1 Thermoproteota archaeon
AGAATAAGTACTGCTCTAAATTACCGCTTTGCATCTTTCTTAGACTTATTCCAGTTCTTTTTGCTCCTTGCGATAAGCCATTTACGATACCATCTATTACCTTTTCATCGAAAAACCTCGCCGCTAACCCTAAGACCCAACCTAAATATTTAGCTATTTTCTCATAGACATAATCAAAGTAGAATCCATTTTCTATTATTCTGTATAACGCTTTGCCTGTATCGCTATTTACTAAGTTCTTCATCAATCCTTTGTTGTAATAATAGTAGTACAGTAAAGCGCCGCTTACTGTGAACAAGAGCACTGAAGAAGTGATAAGGATGGGTTTGGCTTCAAATTTAATCCGAGCGAATTCGCCTCCTATGAAGTTAGGTATGTTTAAAAGTGAAGCGAGCATTCCGAAAACTATAGTTAATCCCATAAAGGTAAACATGGGTATTTTCATGATTATATTCTCCGGCTCAGCTCTCTTAGCTTCTTCACTTCTGAAGTCGCCCAGAAATGTTAGTTGCATTATTCTCATCCAGTAAACTGCAGTGAAAAATGAAGAAAGTGTTCCTAACAAGAATAAAGGAGTATTTCTTACAAAAGCCTCTTCTAGTATAGGCTCTTTGCTGAAGAAACCGCTTAGCGGAGGTATTCCCATTAAGCTCAACCCTCCGATCATCATGGAGTAGTATGCTGTTTTCATTCTTTTAGACAATCCTCCCATCTTAAGCATATTCCTTGTTCCTAATTCATGTATTACTGCTCCTGCGGCTAGAAACATCAAAGCCTTGAAAAAAGCATGAGAATAGAGATGCATCATGGCGCTTGAAGGTATATGGATTCCCAATGCAAGCATCATCAAACCTAATTGGCTTATTGTAGAATAAGCTATGACTCTTTTGACGTCATTGGTTGCAATGGCCAGCACACCTGCGTAAAGAGCTGTTATAGCTCCTATGAATCCTACAACCATCAAAGGTATCGGTTCTATAGAAAACATCACATAAAACCTTGCTACTAAATATACTCCTGCTGCTACCATCGTAGCTGAGTGTATTAAAGCACTAACTGGTGTTGGTCCTTCCATGGCATCGGGCAACCAAACATGTAAAGGAACTTGAGCGCTTTTACCTATGCTTCCTCCGAAGAAAAGCAATGGAACCAAAGTGGCTAACCCTAAAGAAGCTAGCGTTTGATTCAATACACCAGACTGTATTTCACTAACTGTAGGAAGATAACCGAGCTGAATCCAGAGTGTGGCGATTCCTGTTAGGAAAAACACATCTCCAATTCTTGTAACTATGAATGCTTTCCTAGCTGCCTTAGCTACTTCTTCTCTTTCATGCCAAAATCCTATTAGCAAGTATGATGCTAAGCCCACGAATTCCCAGAAAAGATAGATCATCACGAGATTATTGGATAACACCAAGCCTTGCATCGAACCTACGAAAAAAGACATCTCTGCGAAATATCTAGCCAATCCAGGATCTCCCCTCATGTATTCAATCGAGAATACAAAAATGAATAAACTCACGATAGCTACTATCAAAGCTGTAAGTACGCTTAGGTTATCTAAATAAAGGGACCAACTGAAGCCTTTGAAGCCCCCTGTTTGGGTGATGAAATCCGGTATAGCCTTAAAACCTTCTAGAACAACAGCTTTACCAGCTTTGTAGATCTCGTTCAAAGTTAATAAAGAAGCTATCAACGAGACTATTACAGCACTTATCGCTACTAGAGCTCCTCCTGCATAAAGTTTCTTTCCTAGTACTAATATGATGGGTGAAACTAACAGAGGTGTTAGTATTATTAGCCAAGCTATTTCTAATGGCATACGAGTTTTTTAGTTTATCGTTTAAATTTATATCTTACGCTTCGAAATAACGGTGTGGAAGAACAGAGCTTATTTGCAATGTTTAGGAAGAGATTGGCGACTTATATTTTAGTGACGTTCTTGGTAGCGCTGTTAATAATAGGTTTTGCTGAACTCTTCATAGCTTTTAAAGCCGTGAATAAAGACAGAGTTGAAAAAATCGAAAATCAATTAGAAGATATAAGGAAAAGATCCAAGCTGGAAATCTTTTTTTCCATATTCGTCAACAATTACGTAATATCCTTGAACTTTTTACCTCCATTAGCAGGCACAGTCTTTTTCATAAGCGTAATCTATTCGACTTCTGAGATATTTGCTAGTAGAGCTTTGACGATAGGCAATTACTCTGATTATGCTTATATAATTCCTTTCATTTACATATTCTCTCTCATGTTTAGTCCTACTGTATATTTCTTTGGTTTCTTAGAATTTTTAGGGTATTCCTTAACTTTATCCCAAAGCTTCTTCCTGATTTCCTCTACTATAAAATCTATTAGAAATAGGGATATTCGATATATAATAAAAGAACTTAAGTTCACTTTCATCATCGTGATGGCATCAGCGATAACGCTTTTGCTAGCGGCCTATCTAGAATCGCTTTTGATTTAACAATATAGGTAGTAGTATCATAGCTAAAAAGAGCAATGAAGACGCCGTTAATAGAAAGGAATAATTAGCAAATTGGTTAGAATAAATCAACAAGACCAACATTAAAGAACAATAAAAAGAGACGAAGATGAAATCATTTTTCCCTGTACTAATTACACCTTTTATTCTTTTTCCGTTCATCAAAAAATCCACACCTTCTTTAGTTATCATATCTCCGATCAAGTGTAGAGAATAGGCTGCTATTGCTGAGAAAGGTATCATTACGTTTTTTAACCAATCGATACCGCTTTGGAGTAAAAATAACCAAATGATAAAGAAAATAACAGAAAAGCATGCTAGGCCTTGAAGGGAATGCGTTATACCTCTATGTTTTATAGCGTTGCTTTTCCTCATTAATATGGCTAAGATTATAAATATCGAATAAAAAATCATGCCCAGGATTTTAGAATACCTCTTTGACTTTTTACTGCTAATATCTATATCCGGAAAGTTGGAAAAGAGGGCTACGATTAAAGCTGAGGCTATTATTAAGTAATAGTCATAGCTTGAAATCATTAAATAATAATACAAAGGCAAAAAAGTTATCATGTTAAAAATTAAATGGTATTTCCCCAGCATCTAATTAATTTATTAATTTTTTTATTAAAAGTTCAGCTCGTCTCTTCTTCATCATTATTCAGTGGCTGTCTGCCTCATCACTAAAAATATTAGGTATCAATTCCTTATAATTAGTTATGGTTTATGATGTAATAATAATAGGTTCTGGTCCAGCAGGGTACACTGCTGCGATATATTGTGGAAGGGCATTATTGAAATCTTTATTGATTGCAGGTTATAATTACGGAGGCCAGTTGATGCTAACAACAGTTGTGGAGAATTTTCCCGGATTTCCTGAAGGTATTCTAGGGCCTGACCTAATGAAAAAAATGGAAGAACAAGCTGAAAAGTTCGGTACGGAAATAATCAAGAGGGATGCTACAAAGGTTGATTTGAGTTCAAGACCTTTTAAGGTATGGGTTGAGGATGAACTTTATGAAGCTTGGGCTTTGATAATAGCCACAGGAGCAAAGCCGCGAATGCTCGGAGTTAAAGGTGAGGATAAGTTTTTAGGCAGAGGAGTTTCGACATGCGCTCCTTGTGATGCTCCTTTCTTTAAAGGAAAGGAAGTCGTAGTAGTAGGAGGCGGAGACAGCGCTATGGAGGAGGCTTTGACTTTGACTAAATATGTTAATAAGGTAACCGTGGTCCATAGGAGGGATCAACTTAGGGCTTCAAAAATACTTCAAGAAAGAGCTTTCAAGAATCCTAAGATATCCTTTAAATTCTCGCATGTCGTCGAAGAGATATTAGGCAGTAAAAAGGTCGAAGGGGTACTTCTAAGGAATCTTAAAACTAATGAAACATATGAATTCAAGTGTGATGGTGTCTTCATAGCAATAGGTTATGAACCAAATACTTCTCTTTTCAAAGAACAGCTCGAACTTGATGAGAAAGGGTATATAAAAGTAAGGGATCAAACCAAAGCTAGCGTTGAAGGAGTCTTCGTGGCAGGAGAAGCAGCAGATTATAGGTATCGACAGGCTATAACTGCTGCAGGAGACGGTTGTAAAGCTGCTTTAGATGCGATAAATTATATAGATGAATTAAAGGCTAAAATGAAAAGTAGCTGATGAAAAAGGCTGTACTTATAGATATAGATGACTGTGTTCTCAACTTAACTAAAAGGAAGAGTGCAATTTTTTCTTATATTCTTAATAGGAATATAACAGTTTCTGAAGTAATAGGAAAAAGGACCGTCGATGTACTCAGGAAATATTTACCAGAAGATAAGATAAGCGAATATAGATTTAAGTTTTGGGAGATAGCTTTATGCATAAACGAGGTAGGTAAGAAATTCATCGATCTAGATGAACCAGTACCGTATTCTCGTTATAT
>JBEPYP010000112.1:0-4364 GCA_041641355.1 Thermoproteota archaeon
ATTCTAGCTCTCACTTGTATCACTTCTCCACCGACTCCAGTTCTTCCGATGATTTCTATTACCTCAGCAGGTGTGGCTTCGCTCTTTTCGCTCATTACTTCTTAGCAGCTTTGGCTTCTTGAGGAACTGCTTTAGCTTTTAATTCTGAATATTTTCCTAATAATTCGTCATACAAGCTCTTCGCATTACCTACATCTAAGATAGCTACCGAAGAAGCTGCTACATTTATCCCAGCTGCTTCGCCTAGTTTCTTTTTATCTTCTACGTATAAATAAGGTATTCCTTTTTCTTCGCAAATCAAAGGAAGATGGGCCACGATCTCAGGAGGGTCGACGTTCTCCGCTATTATCACAAACTTAGCTAAGTTTCTCTCGACAGCCTTTGTAGTCTCATTGACTCCTTTCTTGATCTTACCAGTCTCTCTGCTAGTTCTAACGAATTCGTATATTTTTTCGTATAATGCAGAGTCTACCTCAAACCTCACATACATCGGTTTTTTAGACGACATATTAAACTAGAATATTTTTCACAATACTGACTATTTAAGCATTACTTTTAACTGATCATTCATGCAAATAAAATAGTATGACTTTATCGTCCAAGATAGCATCGAGTTTTGCAAAAAAGTATCTAATGAATTGTAAGGATGTGTTAGGTTCAAGTTTTTTAATCTCGAATTCTGCTTTTCCATGAATTTTTTTCGAAGGTACTATATATGAAGGCACTTTTATTTCACATTCAACGCTATAACCTTCATACACCCATTGTATTAACTTCAACTTCTTACTCCGTGCATATTCTAAGGAATTGTCCTCTAGCATAAAGCCTGTATAAGAGTTTTTTTCTTTGAATATCCTGAAATTCCCTAGTTCTATCAACCTTACCTCGAATTCTTCCTTAAGATCCTGCTTATCTATGTATATATCCACGAATCCATCCTTTGGAATCAACTCGTATTCGAAGAATTCCTTTCTTGAAGGATGCAATTGCCTTTTGACAACGATAGGTTTTTCCATCTTCAATTTAACTTTTACAGGCTCTGCTACGAAGAAATATCTATTAACTACAGGGTCTATCAATTTCCTATTCACAGCATGTAGATTTTCGAAGCTGATCTGAGCTTCAGTAGGTTTTACTCCCATTTCAAGTATTATGTCTTTTATCGTCTTGGCTAGAAAACCTCTTCTCCTAAGAGCTGGGATCGTGGCCAAATCTACGTCTTCAAAACCCTCAAACTTACCTTTTTTCATTCCTTCGATTATTTTACTCTTAGAAAGAATAGCGCCTTCAAACTTTACCCTTCCGTAATGCATAGCTATAGGTTTTTTCCATCCCATGCCTTCGTAGATGAAGGATTGCTTTATCGTATTACCCATGTGTTCTTTAGCCCTGAATATATGCGTAACACCCATCAAATGATCATCTAAACTAGAGGCGAAATTGTAAGTTGGCCAAAGATAAGGCAAGTGACCTAGGTTTGAAGAAATGGTTTCAAGCCTAGGATGTGGATATAATTTAGGATCTATTATCCTGAAAGCTATCCAATCCCTAACGCTAGGGTCTGGATGCTTTAGGTCGGTCTTAACTCTTAGCACAGGTTCTTTAAGCTTTCCTTCCAACATTTCTTCAAAATCTCTAAGATTTTCTTCAGGATCTCTATCTCTATGAGTACATACTAATCCCAGCGCCCTATTCTTCCTTATTTCTTCTTTACTACAAGAACATGAATATATTAAGCCTCTTTTTATGAACTCTCTTGCGAAATCATAATAAATCTTAAGCCTATCCGATTGAACATATACTTCATCTGGATTACAGCCTAGCCATTCCAAATCCCTTATTATATACTCATAGTCCCTTTTTTCATCATCATAAATATGAAGCAAAGGTTTCTTAGTCCTAGGATCTGTATCTTCGAATCTGAGTATGAATTTTCCTTCATACAATCTCGCATATTCGTGGGACAATATCAAAGCCCTCACATTTCCTATATGCAAAGGTCCATCAGGATTCGGAGCGAATCTGGTTACCACTTTACCTACCTCTGCTCCTTCTAAAGGAGGAAGTTCTTTCTTCTCTTCTATTTTTTCTTTCTTTAACTCTTCGGGATATCTAACCAACAAATAACTGTATTGTTCTTCCAAAGAAAGCGAATTCACTTCTTTTATAACCTCTTCCACTAAAGGTAAAATCTCGCGTATTCTAGGCTTAAGCTCAGGTTTTTCGAATATTATCTTCCTTATGACGGCTTCTTTGTTCGCCTTACCTTCGTGCTTATAAGCATTGGAAAGAGCTTTTTTAAATATGAGCTCTCTTAAGCCTTCCATTAAAACTCTCTTTTTACCAGGAATTCTATATAAGATCTCAAGAAGTCCCTTAACTCGTTATTTTTCAAAGTTTCTACTTTAGAGAGAGCTCTTTGGCTGTATTCTTCAGCTCTTTTCAACGCATAATCATAAGATCCTATACTTTTGAGTTCTTCGATGAAAGCTTTCATTTCCGAGTCATCTATGTTTTTATTACCTACGAACTTTGATAGATCGCCTAGTTTCTTCTTTGCATATATCGTGACCAAAGTCTTCTTACCTTCTCTTATATCGTTACCCACAGGTTTTCCAGTTATCGCAGGATCTCCGAAAACGCCCAGTATATCATCTTTTATCTGAAAAGCCATTCCTGCATAACGCATTATCATTCTTAGTTTTTCAACATTCTCTTTACTTGCACCTCCTAATATGGAACCCATCACAGCGCTACACTCAAACAGCGAAGATGTCTTGTTCTTTATCGTCTCATAATAAAGCCTAAGATTGTATATTTCCTTTGAGGATTGGAACATATCATAGGCCTGACCTATTGAAAGTCTAAGAGTTGCATGTGCAAGTTCTCTATATAACTTAGATCTGGTATTCTCATCTACCATCAATTCTCCTAATGAGTTGAAAGCCAAAGAAAAAAGCGTATCGCCTGCCAATATAGCAAAGGGTATCCCATAAGCTACATGTACAGTGGGCCTTCCGTGTCTAAATCTATCGTCATCCATTATGTCGTCATGGATTAAGCTGAAATTATGGATCAATTCTACAGCCATAGCTGCGTATATCGATTTTTCAAACTCAACATTATAACATTCTGCAACTTTTATCAAGAGATAAGGTCTTAACCTTTTGCCTCCAGAAACTATCAGATGAGCTGAAGAAGACTTTAAAATCTCAGGTCTAAGACGGTTCAAATACTTTACGATCTCTAACGTTATCCTTTCCGCATATTTTTTCAAATCCTGCATATTTTGAGATAAACAAACTAAATTAATAAACAACTGTGCCTACAAAATCCTTTTCAAAGATGGCTCTCTTTATCATGTTATGCGAAAGACCGTTTATGAAAATGCATTTTATCCCGTTTTTAGCCGCTTCATAAGCTACGCTCAGTTTATTGAAAATCCCTCCTGTTACGTCTTCTTCTCCTTTGCTCATTCCTTTTAAAATTTCAGCCAAATCTTCATATTTTAATTCTTTCAATAACTTAGCATCATTATGTTTCTTAGGATCTTTATCATAAACCCCCGCTACGTCTAGACAGAAAATTATTTTTTCAGCATTAATTAGCTTGGCAAGCTCTAGACAAATCTGATCCCCAGATAAAATCGCGCTCCCAGAGAAATCATCGAAAACGTAATCGCCGTAAAGCAAAGGAACATAACCCCACTCTAATGCCCTCACTATAGATTCTTTGAAGAATTCCTTTATTTTCCTTTCCCTTGTTATAAATATGTTAGAAGGAGAAAAAGGAAGCACTGGAACACCGTGATTGATCAAAGAATTGGCTATGATTAAATTAAGTCTCCGCATTTCCAACTCAAGTATAGATAATCCGAGCTTTAACCTTGGAATGCCATTATATATCCCATATTTCTTAGCGATGTAGTGACCAAAAGACCCGCCTCCATGAACTAGGCATAACTTAACTTCGTTTAATATTTCTGAAATTTCCCTCGATATCCTGTTGATATCGTTGATTCTAGGTTTAAGCGGTTTATCTTTATACGTTATCATCGACCCCCCTAATTTTACGACGACCCTTTGCACAAAGAGTTCAACATTTTAATCTTTAAATCTATTATCAATCGGTGGCTAAAGCAATAGCACCTTCAAAGATAATCATATCAGGAGAGCATTTCGTAGTAGAAGGAGAACCTTCTCTAGCTTGCGCTATAAATTTATTCGCCGAAGTCACTGCTGAGGAAAGTTATGAAAATGCGATAAGGATAGAAAGCGGAAGACATGTTATAAAGAGCACCCTAAATGAAAGAATAATAGATTATACAGGAAAGGAAAAGACTAAGAAAATGCTAAGACCGATAC
>JBEPYP010000113.1:0-4343 GCA_041641355.1 Thermoproteota archaeon
CTTCAGAACTTATTTCCCCCTTAGCAATCAACTCGGCACAAATAGCTGCCGGTATTCCTGTAAGTCTGCCCATTCTGTCTATGGAAGCTAAGATTAAGCTTTCCGAATCGCTATAAACATCTACTCTAACAGCGCTTCGTTCAATCCCTCCGCTTCTGAAAACATCTTCTATTTTATGAATGAACTTAGACAACCTTCTCCTCCTATTCGCTGTGTTCGTTAAATGAATTGCTACGAAAAATTTCCCTAAAGAATTTTGCCAATCTGGTACTAAACCTCCTTTAACTTCTACTGTATCTAAACCTTTTAAGTATCTAGGAATCGTCACCGGTTCAGGATGGCCTGTGTAGTATGAATAAGCTTTACCTATAGGCTCAGGATATAGGACTTCTTCCCTTCCAGAACCAGCTTTAACCATGACTTCCTTACCTTCAATATACATTGGTACATCACCGGTTATGGCATAAAGCAGATGCATTATTACTGCTAAACCTTTGCTGTCTGCCGCAGAACCTACCCAGTATATTTTGATCTTCTTTGCACTTCCTAACCTTTCATAAGCATATTTCGCTAAGAGATTACTAAGTCCTGGTGTCCAACCTATACCTGTTACCACTGTAACTCCTTTGCTCCTAGCCTTTTCATTCATTTCGAGAACTTGCTTAATAGGCTCATAGTCATCACAAATATCCAAGAAATCGACTCCTGCTTCTATTGCTGATGCAGCAATTTTAGCACCGAACTCATAGAAAGGCCCTATCGCATTGACCACAACATCATATTTCTTCAAAATCTCTACAAGCCTTTCCTTATCCTTTGCATCAAGAAATACAAATTTATATTTCTCCCCTAAACTTGAAACGAAAACCTTACCTTTTTCTTCATTAATATCACCTATATGTATTTCTTCGAACACGTCAGCATTTAACGACCTAACTATGTTACTTCCCATATCCCCTAAGCCTCCTAAAACTAGAATTTGCATAATATAATTTTAAAAATTAAACATATATTTTTAATTTGTTATATTAAAGAACATTAAATATTTTCAAATTTACTAGAGTAGCAAGGGTTATAACGAACATCTCTATAGATAGCGGTAGATTCCTATTAAAATAATATATTGATACGACAAAATTCTAACCCATTAACTTAGTAAATTCCTCTAACCTTTCATGGAATAGGCCATCATAAGAATAAACAAAAAAGTACTTGTAGGTTGCCGTTACTAGACAGAGGATGTATATAAGGTGATTACCATTTCAAATTAAGATAAGGATTTGGTTTAAAGTCTAAGCTCGTGGTATCTTCAATGAAATAATAGGAATAATTTGTTCAAGAGCGATCCAAACTTCGGAAGCACTATGACTCTAAATCATGAAAAATACTTACAGTTAAGATAAGAAAAAATTATTTGATTAATGTATTATAGGGAATTAGCTTGATTCTACTGGGTAAATGCTTTTTTTGTACTTCCACCAGACATAGAAAGCTGCTATAATGGCGCTTAGCTGGAATAAGACAAAAATCGGATGAGCAGCAAGTATAAGTGCACCAGGACCACCGGGCGGAAAGCCTATCGCAGCTGTATACCTTCCTATAGCATTGAAGGTTGGTGCTAGAGCTGCTAGCGTTGCTAAGTACATCTTAGTAGGTAAAGATAAAGGTAGGAGAACTATCCCTAATAATGCAGCCATCTTTGAAAAAGTCCAACTTCCTGGGCTAAAATGAAGGTTCTCTATGTTTCTCCAATATACCCAGTCCGTGTCTTTTGGATACCAGCCATAAGTATAAGCTGAGAAAGGTGCTACTTTGGATATTGCTAAATATGCACCAACTCCTACTAGGAATAAGTTTAATGCGAGTAAATAAACATAAAATGGTTTGATCTTAGAATCAACAGGTCCTTGTTTCCTCAATGAAAGAATTACCATTACAAACACGCTCAGAGCACCTATGTAGAAGATCGCCTCAGAGATCATTGGTATGTATCTGCTACCACCTAAATGCCATGCTAAGAATAAGAAGGGATATAGAGCTAAGGCAACAAGGAATATCATTGAAATCTTCTTAACCGTATTTTGCGGTACATTCGCTATCATGCTGGCAATAGCAAGATAAACAAGTGAAGCCATTGGTAAAATAGCTAGATGAACGTGAGTTGTTGGAAGCGCCCTTAATTGAGATGTTGAGAGATAGAAGTGTGGATTCTCAACCTTATATTGTGCGATGATTGCTAGACCTAAGAGAACACTGATGAACAAAATAGCTAAACCCCCTAATACATAGAAGCGTGGCCATGCCGCGAACCAAGCGCTTTTTTCCTTTATAATCCAATATACGATCAGAAGTATTAAAATTACGAAAATTACCTCGGCAATGCTTGCAAAAGCTCCAAGATAGATAGAACCTGTAGTATATATAGCAACCATACCGCCTAACCATATGAATGTAGCAACGAAGAATGCTATAGCTAGAATGCGTCTTGTACGTTCAGGACTTCCGAGAAAAGTTGATTTAGTTAATACTGGTAAACCTATAGCCGCTAACATGGCAATAATACCCCACCAGTTTATATGCGCATGAGTAGTTCTAATGAGAGAAGGAACTGCTGCTTTGTGAACGACAAACCCCCATACACCTATCAGTCCTATAATACCTCCTAGAGCTGTCATGAGAAGCCCAACGATGAACATCGGTAGGTATATTCGGAAGCCCCTCCCAGATTCGGGGTTTTCCGTCATCGTGATAAAATTTTAATTTCGTACATTTAAACTTATTGTATCTATATATATACATTATCGCATTTAAATATACTTAATTATATCGACATAAAATTTAATATTAATAATTATGAAGATAAATAAACGACATAACTTAGGTACTCAAACTAAATGTAAATAATTCACAAACGCGCATCTTGCATTTTTCCTAAGAGTAAATACTTAAATATCTGCAAGAAAAGGTTAATGATATGGTCAGACCTGTAGATTATAAACCAAAGCCAATCGATCCTGACGTGTTGAATAAGCCCGATGAATACCCTATAACAGGAGAATACTTAGGAATAAAAATAAGGGCAGGAGGAATGACAAGATTAGATGCTGATGGAAAGCCTTATCCTACTTCCCTTGGAATATATGGTAGTATTGTATTGGTAGATTTTGAAGCATGCATAGCAGATGGAGTATGTATGGATGTTTGCCCTGTTAACGTGTTCGAATGGTTTTTGAATCCTGGGAAATCCGGTACTGGAAACGATAGAGTTATAGATCCGAATAAGCCTGAAGATAGAGAATTGTGGGAAAAATATAGAACGGATAAATCATTCCCTATTAGAGAACAGAATTGCATTTTCTGCTTAGCTTGTGAAATAGCCTGTCCCACAAAAGCGATAAAAATCGTACAGCCTGTCTAGATTTAGGAAAAGTTAATTTTTTCAAAGAATTCTTTATAAGAACGAATACCTCTCTTGGAAGCTTCTCTTTCGAAATCGAGTTCTGTAAATAAACCTAATCTATGAAGAACTTCATTGGCTTCATCCAAGGTATTAACGTTGTCTAAAGCTTTTGCTAAAGGAGAAATCTCATAAGCTTTCTTCAAATCCAAGAAATAAGTTATGGTGGATTCTATGCTAACCTCAGCTTTCCTAGTTCCTTCCCTTATAGGTACTAGGCCCCTTAGACCATTAGCAGCTTCAATAGGTAGCTTGCTTGCTTCACTCTTCATCAACATAGCAGCTTTTGTCATCATCTCCAAAGCTTCTTCGAAAATTCCTATTGCGCCTAGATAACCTTTAATTTCAGCTACCTGCGAAATCCTCGCTTCAACCTCTTCTCTTCTCAGCTCTCCGTCACAACCTATCCCGAAAACACCTAAGATAGGTTCTTCTAAACGGGATAGAGATGATAACATAAAAGAATCTGCGAGAGGGGATCTCAAATCCTTTTCTTCTCCCTTAGCTAATACATCACCTCCAACATCGATAGCTATGAATAAATCGAGATTTAGTTTATCCATCGCTTCTTTAATTCCCTTAGCTATTTCTCGCTTATCTTTGGTCATATCGATTAAAGCTACTTTTTCCCCCAAAATCTTAGATACGTAAGCAGCTTGGGGTATAGGTCCATGTTTCATCTTAACTCCTTCTCCTGCTAAGCACAAAGAACTGGATATGATTTCTATTCCTTCAAATTCATCGAAAGATCTAGGACCTGGTTTAGGGTCTATAACAATTCTTTCCCAAGCAATCGAACCTATTACTGTCTTAACACCTAAAGATTTCAGGAAGAACATGGTAGGAAATGTTCCCAATATATCACCTGCGCCTCCAATTCCTATTA
>JBEPYP010000114.1:0-4250 GCA_041641355.1 Thermoproteota archaeon
GAACAAAAAGGTTTTAATAGAACATACGAATGCCAATCCCAATAAAGCGCTTCACATAGGTCATGCGAGGAATACAGTTTTAGGCGATACTCTAGCTAGAATTCTTCATTTCACAAACCATAATGTAATAATCCTAGATTACGTGGATGATACAGGCTCTCAAATGGCAGATTTAATTCTAGGCTTCAGACTTCTCAATTTTCCTCTCAAATCTGAGATTAAATTCGATAAATATTGTGGAGATTATGTTTATGTAAAAGTGAACAAGCTTTATGAAGAAAATCCAAGACTTTTGGAAGAAAAACAGAAGATTATAAAGGCGATCGATTCCCAAGAAGGCGAATTAGTTGCTTTCAGTAAGCAGATAGCTGAGCAAGTACTTAAAGAACAAATTAAGACTTGTGTAAGGTTAGGATCTTTCTTTAATGTTATAAACTGGGAAAGCGATATAATAAAATTTCAATTTTTAAAAGAAGCTTTATCAATTCTAGAGAAAAAAGGAATAATAACCAAAGAAGTTAAAGGTCCTCTTAAGGGATGCGTGGTGATAAAAAGTGAATTGATAAAGGGCAGGGAGAAGGAGACAGATAAAGTTCTATTGAAGTCTGATGGAACTGGTACATACTTAGCTAAGGACATAGGATATGCGTTTTGGAAATTGGGAATAAGTAATAAAAGATTCAAATTTAGGATTAGAAACGATATCGCAGAAGGTCTTTTAGAAACAAGTTTAGAAGGCGATATTGAGGATGAAATAGGAGGATGCGACTTGGCAATAAACGTAATAGACGTAAGACAAAGCAGATTACAAGATATCATAAAATCTATAATAGAGCTCGTAGCAGGTAAGGAGACAAGCGAAAAATATGTGCATTATAAGTATGAGGTTGTGGCTTTATCGCAGAAGGCTGCATCTATGCTTGGCTATAACTCAGATTCT
Organism: Thermoproteota archaeon; assembly: GCA_041641355.1. Classification (GTDB taxonomy): domain Archaea; phylum Thermoproteota; class Thermoprotei; order Gearchaeales; family Gearchaeaceae; genus DSFO01. Next base: position 941 of record JBEPYP010000114.1, read on the forward strand.
AAGATCGTGCATATGTCTAGCAGAAAAGGAATATATTTTAACGTAGACGATGTGCTTGATAAATTGAAGGAGCTGATAAGAAACAGGATTAAGGAGAATAACCCCTCTCTTGATGAAAAAGAAGTAGAAGAGCTCAGTGAAAAGATTGCCATCTCGGCGCTTAGATATGCTTTATTGAAGGCAGATAGGAATAAGATTCTGGTTTTCGATTTCGATGAAACTCTTAGAATAGAAGGGGATAGCGGTGTTTATGTATTGTATACCTATGTTAGAACGAAGGGTATTCTTAGAAAAGCAGCAAAGTATGAAGTTTCTTATTCATCAGGATACGTCATGAATGACTTAGAAAGAAAATTGGTTAAAAAACTAGCAATGTTCGAGGAAATCGTAGCTACTGCTGCTAGAAACTTAGACCCTCAGCTACTTTTACTATATACAAGAGATCTTTGTGATGTTTTCAATACATATTACGAGAAATACCCTGTTTTGAGCTCGGAAGAGCCTTCGAGATCTTTCAGGATTAAGCTTGTAGAATGCATTTCTCAAGTTTTGGAAAATTCCATGAATTTGTTAGGCTTGATACCAGTAGAACGTATGTGAATTGTATTATAAGGGATAAACTTAAATTTCGATGATCGATTCAACTTTCATTGATAACTTAATCTTAATCTCAGTAGTACTTGCGATAGTCGTTTTGCTCAGTGTAATTTCTGTTAGAAAGAAGTATTTAACTTTAGGTGGAGCACTATTAGCTAATCTTTTTGGATTGATAATAATATTCCTTGTAGGTATTGCCTCTTTCTTGTTGATATTAATAGCCTTTATAGCTGCTAACTTAGCTACTTCTTATAGAATAGAAGAAAAAATAAAGCTGAAATTGGTAATAGCTAAAAAGCCTATAAGAGATTGGAAAAACGTCAGCGGCAATGGGCTTCCCATTTTGATTTTCTCCATCTTAGAATACATATATGGCTTAGATAAACTAACGCTTGCTTTTGTCGCTTCAATCTCTACTTTTCTCTCGGATACGATGAGCACCGAGATAGGCGTCTTATCTAGGAAGGAACCTGTTTTAATAACTTCTCTAAGAAGTACTCATAAAGGGAGATCTGGAGCGATTTCTTTGGAGGGTACTTTAATTGGTATAATTTCTTCTTTAATGTTTTCATTGATCGCGTTTTATTTGGTGAATCACGCTAATTTTCTTGAGTTCGTTTTCATCGTGACCTTCAGTTCAGTTTTAGCAAACTTTTTAGATAGTTTTTTAGGTGCTACTTTGCAAGCTTGTTATTTTTGTAATAAATGTAATATGTTCTCTGAGGAGAAAATTCATGTTTGCGGTAGTTTATGTAACCATGTATCTGGTGTGAAATTCATTAACAATCATATGGTGAACTTCTTATCTATACTAGCAGGTGGTATTGTAGCCTTGGTGTTAGCGTCGGTAATACCCTTGTATTACGCTTTTGTTATTTAGAGTATTTTAAAAAGGGAAAGAAAGAGATAATTTCATGAGCTCTATAACCGTTGCATGTCCATTTTGCGGCTCTAAGGCTAAACGCTTTATATTGCCTAATGGCATAGCTACAGATTATTTCATCTGTGAAGTATGCAACAAGACATTCACTTTATCTCAATCTAGATTGGGAGAACTAGCTAGAAAGATGTTTAATTCAAAGACAGATATGATAACCACTTCTAAGGTTTTATTAGAAGAAAGGGAATTTAGGTATAAAGAGAGACTTTAAGAATTTTAACCTTTTTTCTTAATATAACATGAATTGAGCTGGCTCAAGCTACTATGGTCTCCATGGAGATTTTCCTATATTAAGCAGGTATCTAGCAATATCGATAAGAATTGTTTCATTTGCAATGCAGTAAAGAACTATGAAGACCCTTCGAGTTTAACCTTATTCTTAAATGAACAAATAATAATTCTATTGAATAAGTACCCCTATAATAGCGGTCATCTAATGGTGGCTCCTAAAAGGCATATCAAGAACATAGAGGATATGAACGATGAAGAATGGGTCGCACTATCTAAAGCGATAGTATTATCCAAACGCCTCTTAGATAAGGTGTATAAGCCTGAAGGCTATAATATAGGTGCAAACCTAGGCAAGGCGGCTGGTGCAGGGTTGGAGGATCATATCCATTTCCACATAGTTCCTAGATGGTCAGGAGATGCTAGTTTTATCACGGTAATAGGGGCTACAAAGGTGATACCTCAAAGTTTAGAGGATTCTTTAAGAGAATTAAAACGCGCTCTTGAAGATCTAGATAAAACCTAGAAGTATCAATATAGGCGCAACCCCTAGAACAATACTTACCATCATCATTCCTAATGGTGCTGATATTTCAAGCATTGATGCATCTGAATTGATTATCGTACTTTCATATTTTGTTCCAAAAGCAACACGCTTAATCGTATGTAAAATATAGGCTGTTGTGACCACCAAGGATCCAAGTATGAGTATAAGCAATACTAAGAAGAACGGATCGATCATAACGTATTGTAGAATTCCTATTATAAGCAAAAGCTCAGCTATGAAGCCGCTGGTACCAGGTAGCCCAATTTCTCCTAGGAACGCCAATATTAGACTAAATGAGAACTTGGGCATTAAGTAATTCAATCCGCCTAGTTTACTTATAGACCTTGTCCCTGCTCTCTCGTTAACCACTCCTGATAATATAAATAAAGCACCTATTATGAAACCATGGCTTATCATGATGAAGGTAGAAGTGCTGAACATTAAATTGTATAATTTGTCACTGTAAAAACTTATCGCGGCAGCTAATAATACGAAGCTCATTTGAGTTATACTACCATAAGCTATCATTCTTTTAAGATCTTCTTGTACCATCGCCACGTAGCTAATGTAAATCGCAGAAAAACTCGCCAACAAGGCAATGTAGAAGAAATACGCATTCGCAATTTCTATTGCTAAGGGATAGGCAATCCTTAATATCCCATAACCTCCAAGTTTGAGTAATAAAGCGGCTAATATCACGCTCACTGGGCTAGGAGCTTCTACATGTGCATCGGGTAGCCATGTATGAAATGGAGGAATGGGCATTTTTATTATGAATGCGATAAAGAAGGTTATGAAGATCAAACTTTTGAGGAAGGGATCTAGATAGGGTACGGTATTGAAATAGGCATCGAAGGAAAAGCTCTTAGCCGCATAGGCATAACCTGCAAATATGCCTAGCAACATTATGACACTTCCTACATGAGTGTAGATTAGAAACTTTATGGAAGCGTACTGTCTCCTTTCTCCTCCCCAAAGATCTATCAAGAAGAACATGG
>JBEPYP010000115.1:0-4245 GCA_041641355.1 Thermoproteota archaeon
TCCCTAGAGGAGAAATCTATGAGCCGCCTGAGTTAATAGAACCATACCATTTAAAGGAGTTTCTTTTTGTGAAGTCAAAGACGAAGAAAAAGATTAAAATACCTATTACAGGCGCATATACCCTTGCCGATTGGTCTTATAATCTCTATTATCAAAGGAAATGGATAAACAAACTTGGAGATTATCTTAGGGAGAAGTTTGAAGCTAAAAGAGAACTAGCGTTAGCTCTTGCTAAGAATGTGATCAGAGAGAACATAAGAGTTCTGGTGGAAAACGGTGCTGAAATGATACAAATAGATGAACCTGCTGCTACCACTGTACCTAATGAAATACCGATTTTTGTTGAAGCTTTGAACGAATCTACAAGAGGGATTAACTGTAAATTTAACGTGCATGTTTGTTTCTCTAGGGATTATAGAATGCTTTTCCCCCACATTCTAGAAGCTAAAAATATCTCTCAACTTGCTTTGGAATTCGCCAACAGAGATGGTATAGAGGCTGGGCTTGATGAAAATACTAGAAAGGGTTATTCTTTTCTGAAGTTCTTTAAAGAAAACGCTGGAGATTTAGAAATAGGCTTGGGCGTAATTGATGTTCATACCGATTTCATAGAGCCTGTAGAACTAATTAAGGATAGGATTAAGTATGCTCTGCAAATCGTTGATAGCGATAGAATATATGTCAATCCTGATTGCGGTTTAAGAACAAGAACTTGGGATGTGGCTAGAGCAAAACTTGAGAACATGGTCAGAGCGGTTAAAGAGCTTAGAAAAGAAATTGTGTGAAGAAGTTTTTGATCGTAGGAGCTGGTATAATAGGACTTTCTTTGGCTAAAGAATTATCTAACATCGTAAATCCTGAAAACATAATCGTCATAGAAAAGGAAAAAGACGTAGGATTAGTTACTTCAGCTAGGAATAGTGGAGTAATTCATACGAATTTTCATTTAAAACCACGTTCGTTGAAAGCTAAGCTTGTTTCTAGAGGTTCTATGTTGATGAGAAAATTCTGTGAAGAAAATAGGATACCTTGTTTGAAGCTTGGCAAGTTCGTTGTGGCTCTGAATGATGAAGAAAGAAGAATTCTTCGCATTTATGAAAAGTGGGCTAAGATAAACCAAGATGAGGTCGAGGTCTTGGGTTATGGCGAGTTCAAAAAATTTGAACCAAACGCAAGATGTATAGAAGCTATATATGCAAAAAATGTAGCAGTAACAAATCCCAGGGCTGTTACGTTAAAGCTTTCTAAGATGTTAGAAGCGAATGGAGTGAAAATAATAAGAAATTGCCAACTTTTTGCTGTCAAATTGAAGCAAAAAATAATCAGTATAACTAATAAAGGTGATATCGAGTGCGATTTTCTAATAAATGCAGCAGGACTTTATGCTGATGACGTAGCAAAGATGTTTGGATTGGCTTGTGACTACATCATAGTGCCTTTCAGGGGAGATTACTTGAAACTTAAGAAGGAATATTCTAACTTGATCAATTCTTTGATCTATCGAGTACCCGATCCTTCTTTTCCCTTTCTAGGAGTGCATTTCACTAAGAGAATAGATGGTTCAGTGATTTTGGGCCCTACTGCTACTCTAGCTATAGGCAAAGAAAATTATGGTTTCTTAGATTTGGATTTTCTGACTTTCTCAAAAATAGCCTTCTCAAAGAATTTCTTTAATATGTTGAAAAATCCCAATTTCATTAAGCTCGCTCTTGCTGAACTTAGGCGTAGCTTTAGCTTAAGTTTCTTCTTTAGAGATTTAAAAGAAATTGTTCCTTCATTAAAAAACGAAATGGTTCAGAGGTCTTTTTCAGGAATAAGAGCTCAACTTGTTGATTCTAGGGGCAATCTCGTAGAAGATTTCCTTATTGAATACGATGAACGTTCTCTTCATATACTTAATGCCGTTTCTCCTGCATTCACTAGTTCTTTTTCCTTTGCGGAATATTTGGTCAATTTGATGAAGGATAAAGGATTGATCTTTTCCTAAAAATTCAGGTTTCTTCGTAAGTTAGTTTTAATTTTTTCCATAATACAGTTAACTTTTTAAAACCGATTTCTTTCAATTTTCTTAATTATAATGATAGTTAGCATATGCAATGAGATAGCGCTTGATGGGGAAGGGATTTTCGCAGGAGGATTAGGTGTATTAGAAGGTGGTAAATTCTATACTTTAGCTAGGAAAAACTTCGAATACTTAGCCTTGACGCCTCTTTACGTCAATGGTTACATCAAATATGAATTCAGAGATGGGAACGTAATACCTATAAAAGATGAGTTGCCTGCTTCTTTTCTACAAAAATTGCGAGAAGTGTATACTTCCAAAGTGATGCTCAAGCGAGAAGTGATAGAAACAGTTTATTATGAGTATGGCTTGAACAAAGCTAAAATTATTTACATTAGGCCTAGAGATAACTCTAAGGCTGAGGAATTATTAGGTAGACTTTATGATCATAGCAACCGTAGATCGGCCTTTTATCGCTACCTTTACTTTTCCAAAGCTTCTTTGAATTTCTTAGAAAAAATAGGGCTTGAAAAAATCAAAATCATCGACATCCAAGAATCTTTCCTCGCATTCGTTCCTCTACTTCTAATGGATAGAGAGATTAGGCCTAAGATGAGATTAATACTTCATACCCCTGTACCATGGGGTCATCCTAGCTTTGATAGGGAGCTTTTCAAAGAAGAATTCGGTTATGAATTTTTGGAAAAAGAAGTTAACTTGACCAATTTAGCGGCAGCATTATGCGATGAAATAATCGCGGTTAGCAAGAAACATCAAGAGATTACGAAAAAGATGCTTCCGCATTTCTCCAGGAAAATAACATACGTGACAAACGGGATAGATATAGAAAGATGGATGGACCCTGAACTTCTGAAGTTATATCAAAGTAATTCTTTGAATACCGAGAATTTCTCTAAAGCTAAATATGTAGCAAAAAATAGGTTGCTCGATTTCTTGAGAGGGGAAAAGGAATTAAAAGAAGATAGAATTACGATAGGTTGGACTCGAAGGACTGTTCAATATAAGAGACCTTATTTCATTTTGAGATTCATACAAGAAAATGAAGATCTTGAAGCGAATTTCATACTAGCTGGTAAAACCGATCCTTTAGATTTTGAAGGGTTATCAATTATGAAGAGCATGAAGGAATTGAGCAACAAAAAGAATAATGTCGTTTATCTTTGGAATTACGATGTTCAGCTAGCTAAACTTATCTTCCAAGGTATCGATTTAAACATTTTTACTCCTCTATCTGGATGGGAAGCCAGCGGTACTTCAATGATGAAAGCTGCGATAAACGGCGTACCTACGTTATCTTCAAAAGATGGCGCTTCTTTGGAATTCATAGTTGACGGTTTGAATGGTTGGTTCTTTGGGGAAGACCTCAAAGAACTAGTTATACCTAATTCCGACAAAGCTAGAGAAATAGATGAGAAGGATTATGAGGATTTCAGCAGAAAGCTTAAAGAAATAATAAGGCTTTGGTATGAAGAAAAAAATAAATTCATCGATGTTGCTATCAATGCTATTAAAACTTCCATAAATTTTGTTTCTTCTGAAAGAATGCTTAAAGAATATTACGGAGACATCATCAATATTTAAAAAGGTGATAGATAATTGTATAGAAGTGCCGCCCTAGCTCAGCCCGGTAGAGCACCCGGCTGTTAACCGGGGGGTCATGGGTTCAAATCCCATGGGCGGCGTTTAAAATATTTCTTTTTAAAATTGGTCTTAGAAGGTTCTCTTCAAGAGAAGTGATTAGCGCAATCGTAAAGTCCTACCTGTAGTAGAAATCTTTATCCCTGATCACGTCATGAGGGTGAGGTGTACTATATTCTTCTAGCAGTAAATTCTCCTCAGCAACTAAGGAATGTATTGTTTTAGGCTTTATTCTTACAGTTTTGTCAGAAGTTAGCTTATCCTTATGTATGAGATTTAGTTTTTCGTCATAGATTTCTACGAACCCGAAACCCTCGATAACTTTTAATGTTTCATCTTTTTCCAGATGATGATGTATTGATGTTCTGTATTGAGCTTTTATATATAGTTCTTTGACGAGATATTTCTCGTTTGATACTATAATTTTCTCGTAGCCCCAAGGCTTATCTTCTCTGTTCTTATAGTATTCTCTTATGAATTCAACATCTTTTATGGAATCTATCGAATGCCAGAATACTTCCTCTAAATAACATGCTATGTTTCCTTCTTTGGCGGCCTTAGGGAAAACTGTCCTTTCAACTTCT
>JBEPYP010000116.1:0-4228 GCA_041641355.1 Thermoproteota archaeon
TTTATACGAATATTTTAGTAAATCTTAAATTATAAGACACTCCTGCCCCAAACAATGTAGCCAGTATGGCTTATCATTCTAGTCTTCGGTCTAATCCTTGTTGGATCAGCCTGATATTCCCTTTCCAAAATTTCAACCACGTGAACGTCGATGAATCTCTTCTCTAACATTGCTTTGACGAGCTTCTCCATTTGATTCACAGTTAAACAAAACGCTATGAGAATTCCTGATGGTTTAAGGGCTTCTTTAGCTTTATCCAGTAAATTCCAAGGATCGGGTATATCCATTATTACACTATCCACTTCTTTTTCTTCTATTCCTTCTGTTGCATCTTTATTCTTTATAGTTACGTATTGAGAAAGCCCTAATCTTTCAAGGTTTTTAGAAGCTATCTCTATGTATTCCTTTTTGATCTCATAGGAATAAACATGCCCTTCAGTTTTAACGAAATTTGCCAATACGCATGTTAAAGCACCACTGCCTGTGCCTATCTCTACTACTCTAGAGCCGTTTTTTATATCAGCTATCAAAACTATATAGGCAGCGTCTTTAGGATAAATTATTTGAGTTTTTCTAAGGATCTTAGAAATATAATCCGTCAAGGTAGGTTTGCAAATGTAGAAATCAAAACCTAGGTTGCTTTTTATCGTTTCACCGTAATTTTTCGTTAGTAATTCATTTATGTCGATATAGCCTTTATGGGTATGAAACCTTTTATTTCTTTCTGCTCTTATAAGGTATTTCCTTATATTATCTAGAATTAAAAGGACATTTTCATTCTCTTTCACCATACTTCATGCCGAGTTTGAGTTTTCTCACAAATTCTGAAGCTTCATAAGCATTATCGAATACTCCATATTGAATGCTCTCTTCGATCCTGAATTTCTTGCCACATCTAGTGCAGAGCTTAGTTTTATAATGAGCATAATAAGCTAATATTTCGCCGCAATGAGGACACTTCGAAACCCTAATTCTACTCACTTCTTGATTTCTTTTTCCAAATCTTCAACCTTTTTAATCAGGTAATCGAGCTTTTTCTCTATGCTTACTATTCTTTTTACAATCTCTAGTTCGTAATCTCTACTTAAACCTGAAAACAAACCTCGATTCTCCAACAATTTTCTAAGCTCATCTTTATCCATAATACTATAATCGTATGTCGTTATTAATATCTTGGAATAATATGTCATGTGAGCTTTGATGAATATCTTTTAAACGCTTCCAAATCAAAACTTAGACTTTTGTATATAAGAAGTATTAAAAGAAGAAAAGACTTCTTTTTAATAATAAATAGACTTCTATCTCCTTATTATTGCGGTGTTATCTTAGATTTTAGCATATTATTGAAGTTCGGAGAGAATTTAGCTGATTTTTTAGCGGATATTTTTAGAATGAATTACAAGTCTATATTAATGTTCCCTATGATAACTCATTTTTTAAACGAAAAAATATTAGAGTATCTTATTAATTTAGGAATAGACGCCTTAATACTGGATCCTGAATATTTTTTGAACGAAAATTTATCGCGATTTCTCCATAACAGTGAACTAGGAATAATATGCTATGGTTATTTTAAGGGCGCAAAGGCTTTAAATTCACGTTTATACAAGAATTTGACTCGAGCAAGTTATGATGCCATATTAACTTTGAATGCAGACAAGAGGGTGATTGATAGACTTAAGCTTCGCTTTAATAAAATCTTAATGAACATGGGAGGATCCCGTAGCGATATATTAATAGAAGAGTACTAGGGTCCTAGCAATGCCTTGATTTTTTCATTAGCTATGTTAGTGTTTTCTTCTTTTCTAAAAAAATCCAACAAGGCATACCTTATCAGCTCGCTTCTGCTTGTAAATCTCCCTTCCTCTATAAGCTTATCTATTTTCTTCAAATACACTTCGGGAAGTTTAATGGAGACTATTTTCATATTACCGCAGTAATACTCTCTTTTTGGATTAAAAGAGTTATCATTTTATGAAGTGAATAGATCTTAGTATGAATCTATCATCGCCTAAAACAAACAAACAAACAATCGATAATCATATTAGAAGAATCAAATTTAGAATACCGCTTTTCGATGAACTCGCTCCACAAGGTTTTACCACGAATTCCTTCATAACAATCTCGGGCGAAGGCGGAATAGCCAAATCACTTATTATACAAAACATAGTTTTTCGATTTCTCAAGTCAAGGTACGGCTGTGTTTACGTTTGCGTTGATGAACACCCGTTATCCATATATCAAAGTATGATTCTTCATGGCTTCAACGCCAGGAGATATTTAGAAAAGGAGCAAATACTCTTTGTAGACATGTTTTCTTACCGATTAAATCTCTTGAATGATGAAACTACTAGACTTAAAAGTGTAATAACTGTGAATTATCCGATAAACTGGCAAAGTTTACTGTCACTCTTACTTTCTTCCGTTAATAATTTAATTCAGAAATATCACAGAACGCTGATCATTGTAGATTCCCTTACAGAGCTCTTGAATAAGTTAGATGTGAATTCAGTCCTTGATTTCATTAAGAGTATAAGGTTTGAAATTTGTAAGAAAAAGAATATACCAATCTTCGCGACTTCTCATTTCGGTATAAGAACTTTTGAAGATTTTGAGCAAATTTTGGACTATCATGTAGACGGAATATTTGATCTACGTTATGATCCTGTTGCTATGCAATATGGTATGCTTGTTAAACAAATAAGGCTAAGGAAGTTGAGGAATTCTAAACATGATAATAAATGGCATTCTTTTGAGATTATTGATGGAAGGATTGTTAAGTCTCAATTAGAAAGTATAACTCAAAAAGTTGGAAGTTTAAATATCAATTTATAAAGCAATATTAGAGATGTCCGAAAGTGAAGAACTTAAAAAACTAGAACTCCATCTAAGGGCCGTTTATTTAATAGAATTAATACCGTTAGTTTACAATATTGAATTGAATGAAGATAATTTCGAAAAAGTACTGTATCTCGTATATGGTTTAAACAAAAAACAATCCCGTATACTAAGAAAAGCCGTTAGAGGAGAATTTTGCAAATCTTTAGAAGCTGTTGTTGAAAAGGCTACCGAAGAACTTGTTAAATTTTTAAACGTTACAGGTTATATTGTATCAATAGAAATATTCTGGGAGGAATCTCTCCATGAACACCTCAGTTTTGGAGAAATACGTCGTAAATCTGATCTATGAAGGAAATGTAATAGCGAAACTCGAACTAATTAGATATCTTTGTCCTATACTTATAGAAAGGATTGTTAGAATAATTCCTACAAAGGCTCTAATCCTCATTTCGAGGAATAAGATATTAATAAACGTGAATGTACCCTACGGCGCTAGTAGGGAGAAGATTAAACATGAAGCCGGAGACGTAGCTTATGATGCTTTCAACAGGGCTATAGTTATCTATCTAAGCAATGAAGTCGATAATTTAGAAAATATAGGAAGGGTTTTCGAGGGGTTCTCGAACTTATCTAGACTTAAAACAGGTACTTTTGTTGAGCTCAATCTGGAAGAAAAATTAAAGCCATCCAAGTTGTAGAAAACACATTCTTGTTTATCCTTATTCTATATTTCAATGAATGATGGTTTTCGTTCCAAGGATATTATTGGTATTGATATAAACCCTACTTTCGTTTTGTCAGAAAAAGATATTACTTCACCTCCTTCATCGACTTTAACAAGAACATATTTGCCCTCGCTTTCACTAATACAGTAATAAAAGATAGGTACACCGTTTAGATTGAAATAATCGTGGAATATTGCAAGCATCCCATAGTAATTTTTATCTTCATGTTTGAAATGGATTAAATATGCAGGCTGGCCTAGGCTTATCATCATTGCAGCAAACCTAGCTATATCTGCTATACTTGATACTTTTATAGAATATAACGGCTTTATTTCAGCCATAAAAGAATTATTTTTTTCTCTTATTTATTTCCTTAATATTCTCGTGCTCGCGCTGATTTTTATTCCGTATAATACTGTTAATAAATTCACGATAACCAAATTCGATATGACACCAAAATAAAAGTATGCATTAAAATACTGAATGAAGCTAACAGATGAAAAAACAGAATTTGTCAAAGCAAGTACCCATGCAATAAATGTTCCTACAAAAAACAAAGAAATGCTATTGAGAAATATATGAGTTTTACTTTCAGGTTCCCCATCAAAACTTAGTTTATAAATAAATAGTGTTATACCTAAGATTACGCCCAACATAACAGC
>JBEPYP010000117.1:0-4224 GCA_041641355.1 Thermoproteota archaeon
AGGCCTGATGCATCTTCTTTATCTTATTTGGGAGAGAGCTTCATAGTAGGAATTAAAGAAGCTTTTAAGCCTGATTTCATATCCTACGATAGAAGGGAACCATCTAGCTATGAAGGTCATCCTTTCATCGTCGAGACAGCGATAGCTTATGGAGGAGAAATCAAACCTCCTGAACTTAATGAAATAAACCTCTTCAGGTTTGCGAATAAGATACCTTTGATATATGATAGTTATAACGATGTCTCGATGAAGGTAATAAAAGAAATAAATTGGAATGTATACAAAGTGAACATTTATCAAGAACCCATCGCTTTCTTCGTTCATATTTGTTCTACAAAAATACCCTACAAGACTTTAGGAAAGGAATACATAGCGAATCACCCTGAAATCTACAGAGAGGTAGAACTTTCATTAAGGAAAAATGCAAGGAATTTATCTGCATACATAAACAAAAAGAAAGAGATCGAGTATCAAAAAGTCAGACAGAAATTCTTGAAAGAATATATTGAGAAAATAATCTACTTTTCATCAATCCTATCTGAGAGGAATTTTCATGATGTAAAGCCCTATTTAAAAGAGTTGATAAGAGAAGATGGAATCAGTTATCAATAGATTAACAGAATTAGGCAGTAAGATTTTAGAAGAAGTCGAGAAGAGCAATTATCCTTCAATAACTTTTCCTCTAAGATCTGTGAGAAACATAATATACGATAAGGAAAAGGGAATTGTGAAATTAGGATCAAAGAAAGTCACTAGGAAAGCAAACAATATAAAACAAGCAAAAGTTTTCGCTCAGTTACTTTGGATAGCAGCTTTCTCTAAGGAAGAACTCTTGAAGAAGAACAGATCTTGTAGTCTAAGAGATCTATTCTATAATTCATTCAACGATTTGAAGATAAAATTCAAAGACCAAGATGAATCAGATAAATTAGTAGTAGAGTTAGAGACTATCTTAGGATGTGCAAGGGAATACTTTAACATAATACCTGAAGAAAAAAGTTCTATATTTGGGGATTTGGTGGTTGAATACACAATACCTGCTACGTATAAAGGTCAAAGGGTTAGTCTTTTAACCGATCCTGACGGTAAAAACATAGGTTTATCTTTAGCTACAGCAAAATTCGTCAAAACCAATGCTTCAATGGTCATTGTAGTAGAGAAAGGCGCGATATTCAGGAGGTTTATAGAGGAACAAGTTTACAAAAAATTGAATTCTATATTAATAGACGCCGGAGGCCAAGCGCCCCGATTCACTAGGCTGTTAATTAGAAGGCTTAATGAAGAGCTGGGATTGCCTATTTATATTTTAACTGATGCTGATCCTTGGGGCATGCATATAGCAAGAGTGATAATCTCAGGTTCTGCAATATCTGCTCATATACGCGAGTTAGCTACACCAAAAGCTAAGTGGTTAGGAATATATGCTAGTGACATTAAAAGATACAACTTACCTTCAATTCCTTTAACCCAATTAGATATTCATAGACTAGAAACAATGAAGAGAGATCCTCGATACAGCGAAGGCATATGGAAAAAACAACTTGAAGAATTTGAAAAAATAAAAGTTAAAGCTGAGCTTGAAGCTTTTAGCAAGTATGGTTTGACGGCTATAATAGATAAATATTTGCTAAAAAAGATTGAGGAGATAGGCTAAATTTTTATTTCTAAATGTCGTATATTGTTTTATAATGACTTATTACGACGTAATAATAGTAGGCGGAGGACCTGCAGGGGCTGCAGCTAGCAGATCAGCTAGCAAGACTGGCGCGAAGACTTTATTAATAGAAAAGCATCCAACAATTCAAGCCAATAAACCATGCGGAGAAGCAGTAAGCGCTAAAGCTTTTGAGACGGCCGGCATCCCTGTAAGGGATGAATTCATAGTTAATGTGGCTTATGCTCAAGTATATTCACCTTCTTTAAAGAGGATAGACATAAAGGAAAAGGGATATTTGATAAACAAATCTCGTTTCATTCAAGAACTCGTGATCCAAGCAGTTGATTATGGCTTAGAAGTAAGGGTAAGAGAAGAAGTTAAGGATGTCCTTTTCGATAAAGAAGAAAGGTTGATGAAGGTTAAGACTTCGCAAGGAGAATACAAATGTAAGGTGATAATAGCCGCTGATGGCTTCGCTTCAACTGTAGCGAAATGCCTAGGAGTAAATGAGAAATCAGAACCTATACCTACTGTCCAGTACATAATGGTTGGTAAGGGTTTCAGAGACGTAGACGCTGTTCGTTTCTACATATCTAATAAATGGGCTCCTAAAGGATATGCTTGGATCTTTCCTAAAAATGAAAAAGTAGCCGAAGTAGGTGTAGGTGTTAGAGGAGGACCTGCCAAGCTTTTCTTAGATAGGTTTGTGCATGATTTTAAGGAAGAACTAGGGGGTGCTCAAATAATAGATTATAGAGGAGCTCCTGTACCAATAGGAGGCATGATAAACAACGATGTATTAGATGGTGCTTTGATAATAGGCGATGCAGCAGGTACTGTAATGCCTTTAACCGGTGCAGGAATACACTCCTCTGTTGCAGCAGGAATCATAGCAGGCGAGGTAGCTGCTAAAGCTGCACTTGAAGGAAATAATAGTAAAGATAGGCTTATGGAATACAGGAGAAGGTATGACGTATATTGGGGTGATAGGATTAAAAAGAGTCTTAAAGCTATGAGAGTTCTTGAAAGACTTTCTGACCAGGATTTCGATGAGCTTGCAGATGTGTTAGCTGATACCGATATATTGGATTTGGCTAACGGTTTTGATATAAAGAGAGTTGCTCTTAAGCTTCTTTCCCATCCAAGATTGGCTATCAGCGTAGCTAAAGCTTTATTAGCGTGAAGAAAAGAGCGCTCGATGAATTAGACTTAAAAATTCTCAAAGCTCTTATCGAGAACGGCAGGCTTTCTGCTAGAAAGCTCGCTGAGATGCTAGAAGTATCCGTAGGTACGGTGATAAAAAGAATAGAGAAGTTAGAAAGGGAAAAATTGATCTTAGGTTATTCAGTCATCTTGAATCATGAAAAACTAGGGTATGAGCTCGCATCGATAATAGAAATTAGAGTTTCACAAGGAAAACTCTTAGAAGTGGAAAATCAAATAGCTAAAATGCCCAATGTATATGGAGTTTATGACGTGACGGGGGATTATGATGCTATAATATTGGCCAAATTCAAGAGCAGGAAAGAAATGGATGATTTCATAAAAGGTCTTTTAGCCATGCCCTATGTTGAAAGAACTAGAACGCATTTTGTTTTAAATATAGTAAAAGAAGATAATAGGTTCTTATGAATAATAGAGGAGCGATTTGTTTAGTAAGCGGAGGAGTAGATAGCGTAACCTGCTTGTTCTATGTCAAAAAGAAGATCAACCCTTCTGACTTAAAGATAATATTTTGTAACTATGGGCAAAGGACTTATGAGGAAGAAAAATACTGCATAGAAAAGATAGCGAGATTTCTTAATACAGAGCTTAAAATAATAAACATAAGTTGGTTGGGGGGGATTAGCACTTCCCTTTTGGTCAGAAAGGATTTAGAAATACCTGAGACCAATCTCGAGGATCTGTATGACATAGAGAAGGCTAAGGCTAGAATACTTAGATGGTGGGATCCTGTTAGAAATGCACTCTTAATATTGATAGCCCTAGCTCATTCTGAGTCTTTTGATATAAAATACGGGAAGAAGTACGATGTTTACATAGGAATAAGAAGGGAGACTCCTATAGCTATGAAGGACAATACACCTGAATTCATAGAAGAAATGAACAGGCTTGTTGAGGTAGCTACACATTTAGGCGGTTATAAAATCTATGCCCCTCTTATTTCTTATGATAAAGACAAAGTAGTTAAACTAGGGAAAGAGTTGGAAGTACCCTGGCAATATACTTATAGTTGCTATAGAGGCGGTCTGGGTTTTAAGAAAATAGACGATGAGGAAATACCCATTCACTGTGGTTGGTGTAGTAATTGTAAGAGAAGGGCTCTCGCTTTTAAAGAAGCGGGAGTTAAGGATCCCTCAGTATATCTAAAGCCTCCTCTATGATAACTCAGCAAGAATTTAGGGAAATAATGTCGAACTTCGCTACAGGCGTTACTGTTGTTTCTACGATTTATAAGTCTAAACCTTATGGATTGACAGTAAATTCCTTCACATCAGTTTCCTTAAACCCTCCTTTGATTTTAATATGCATAAAGAAGGGAGGTAAAGCCTATGATGCTATATCTA
>JBEPYP010000118.1:0-4215 GCA_041641355.1 Thermoproteota archaeon
GTAGGAGAATACAAACTGAAATTCCTGCTTTCGTTAAAATAACCAAAGTCAAAGAAAAACATGGTGAAGAATTGGCTGAATATAGTCTAACGAGAAATATCTTAGAAGCCAGATCTTCAGAATTCGCCTTACCTGAAGAAATCTTCTACTATAAGTTGGCCTCCTCTAGTTTCATTAGTTCTGTGAAACATAGTATTGCTGAAGGAGCTTATTATGTCATGATCGATAAATCAGGTTCTATGAGTAATGAAATGAAAATAATTTATTCACGCTCTTTAGCACTAGCTTTGCTTAAGCTCTCAAGAAAGAAGAAGAGGAAGTATTTCCTTCAGTTTTTCGATACTTACGTTTATCCCTCAAGACCCCTTGATAACATTGAAGAAATCTTAGAATGCATCCTTAAAGTGGAGAACTCAGGAGGTACTGATATCGATAATGCCTTGTATGTGGCTTTAAACAACATAATAAAAAACAAGTTAAATCAACATACAAACACTCTCATTTTGATAACTGACGGTGAAGATACAGTTACTACTCAAAAAGAATTGCTCGAAAAGAACAACGTCTCATTGATATCTATAATGGTAGGAGGTGAGAATGAAACTCTTAAGCAATTGAGCAAGAAATATTTCAAGGCTGAGCTCAATGAAGAAGGCATTCTGAAGATAATCGAAGCGATTAAATGAAAGAAGACTTCTTCGATAAGCTGGTAAAACAGGTTAAAGATGAGATCGATTTCTTAGATAAGGAAATACAGGAGATAGTAAGCAGTCCTTATGCTCTTTTGTTCAACAGGATTTTTAAATGCATAGTAATAAACAATGGTGAAATAATAGACGAAATGAAAATTTTCACTAAGGAATGCAAATTTAAAGATTTAATATACGGAATGAAACTTTATGTAAAATCAATAGATTTAATAGATTATTATATGGAAAATCCTTTAAGAATAAAAGGATTATTAAGAGCAATTAATATACTTACTTCAGATTATATTTTCATATCTTTTAACAGAGTACCTTTCATGCTAGATGATAACTATAGGCTTCAGTACATATTGGATAAGGAGACCACTCTAACAGTATTGAAAAAGTCCGTTTATAATCAACCCCTTGTGGTAAGGAATCAATCCTTAGACGCTTATAACATGATGGTAAATCCTTCTATATTTGAAGATAAACTCCCTTTGACCATTAACGTGGAAGATAAGAAAATCGAGGTTAAAGAAACTTTTTTGATTTTAGATACCTTTGAATTAATCGATAGGTACGGCAATGAAATATTATCCAAGAAGGATCTAAAGGAGGAAGTTTGACCGAAATAAGGGTAGGTTGTTCGGGCTGGTCATATGAATCTTGGGAGGGAATATTCTATTCTAGAGGAGAGAAAAACAAGCTGACTTTTTATTCCAAGGTATTCAACACAGTGGAGGTTGATTCCACTTTTTATTCATTTCCTGAAAAATATGTAGTAGAGTCATGGTATAGGAACACTCCTCAAGATTTCGTGTTCTCAGTTAAGATACCTAAGCTAATAACTCATGAAGAAAGGCTAAGCGCAGGTTCTTTGATAATTTTGAGGAAATTCCTTAATTTATTGGAACCTCTAAAAGATAAGTTAGGAGTCTTGCTAATACAATTACCTCCTTCCTTTAATAGAGAAAGGTATTGGGATAGGTTCGAGAAATTCATATCCTCACTCGATCAAACTTATAGATGGTCAGTCGAATTCAGGGATGAAAGTTGGTTATCAGATAAGACTTTCGATTTTCTATCAAAGCATGGAGTAGCCTATACTATAGTCGATGAACCCTTACTTCCCAATCAAATAGTTGTGACAGCTGATTTTTCGATGATTAGATTCCACGGCAGAGGTAAAAGCATCTGGTATAACTATCTTTATTCTGAAGAAGAGATTAAAAATTGGGCTTTTAAAGTTGAAGACATCGCCAAGAAATGCAAGCGGGTTTATTCTTATTTCAACAATCATTACAGAGCTTTTGCTACCATCAATGCCCTTCAACTAATGAAGAATCTCAAGATGCTCAAGAATGAAGAATTGTTGGAAAAACTAAAGCTTTCTCTTAAGAGCGATTTCCGAGGGTTACTTAGCTTTGCCGAAGAAAGGAAAAGTAATTTACTAGAGGAGTTGAAGAAATTAAGTACAGAATCTAGGTTCGAAAGAGCTATCAATATACCTAAGGAAGAAATAAGTATCGATGAAGCAAGCGAAGAAAAGCTTAGAGGATGGGTTTCAGGTTATTTCATAGAAATAAATTTCTTGGAGAAAAAGATAAAGCATGAATGTCAAGATTGGATCAATAACGTTTCTAGAAATGAATTCATATTATGTAAGCACATAATAGCTTTGATGAGGGAATTATCAGATAATTCTATAAAGAGATTCTTATCTATAGAAAAGAAAGATTGGAAATTAGAGGCCAGGATTTCCTTTTAAAATTTTCAATTCTTTTACCCTCCTAATTACGCTCAATCTAGCTGTATGTCCTGTAAAAGAGATCAATGCATAGGAAACAGCGGTGAAAACTATCATTGGAGAAATATTCAGAAAGAATAAGTTTAGATAGTAAAGCGCTGAGGTTAATAGCATTAAAATACCGTATATTAAGAGGTAATATTCAAAGATTCTAATCACAGTTATCATAGATCTATGACCTCCATTACTTTTATTCTCCAAGACTTCAAGTTCCATCAGGTACATTTCATAAAATCCTCGACATCCTCTCAAATGTATGAAGGCAAGCCAAGAAATCGGAGCTAAAAATAGGCTGAAAAGGATTCCTATTCCATTAAATCCATGAAAGAATGGAAAATATGAAAAAACTAGCATCAGCGTTACTAGAATTATTCCTTCTATTGCTCTTATAGGTCTAGTACCTTCTATGAAAAATGCTACCAGTCCTCTAAACACGAGTTTAGTTGTTCTAAGAAATTTATAAACATATTGAAATCTACTTTTCTTATGATTGAAGAATTAGCAAGAGCTACGATTGCGCTCATAGTAGTCATGGATCCTATAGGTCTAGTACCTATAATAGTTTCCTTGACCTCTGGGATGAGCAGAGAGGAGCAGAAGAAAATGCTCAAAATAACCCTATATGCTGCTAGCGCGATACTGATTTCTTTCGCTATGGTAGGTCAGCAGGTTTTAAATTTATTTTCCATCTCCATAGCTAATTTCAGCGTAGCAGGAGGGTTACTTCTTTTGATTTTATCCCTTCAATTGCTTTTGAAAGGCTTTGATGTATACGGTGGAAAAAGAGAAGATATCGCAGTTATACCTTTAGCTTTCCCTTTGCTAGTAGGACCAGGAGCTATTACTGTCTTGATGTTATCTCTTCAAAAATACGGAATAATCATAGCGTTGAGTTCAGCGTTCATATCTATAATTTTCACGGCTTTGGTGTTTTGGTTGATAAATCCCATCTATAAGATACTAGGTAGAACGGGTTCTTTAATAGTGGCTAAGATCATGGCTATATTAACTGCCGCTATAGCTGTGGAATTCATAGTTGATGGTTTGAGGGATATAATAAAAAGCTTTTATGCGTGAAAGCGGTCATCTTACACAGTGTTAGAAATAAGAGGTTTAACCAAAATATATGAAAATAAAATAGTAGCGATAAATGATATAAGTTTTGAGGTTAGGGATGGAGAGATAGTAGGTTTTGTAGGTTTGAACGGTGCAGGCAAAACTACTACTATTAAGATTTCTTGTGGTGTTTTATTGCCTACACGAGGCACGGTTTTTGTGGACGGATTGGATATAACGAAGGAAAAAATAGAGGCTTCAAAAAGAGTGGCATGGTTGCCCGAAATCCCGATATTCGATCCCAATGCAAAGCCGATTCCTCTGCTTAAATATTTCGCTGGCTTCTACGGAATTACGGGGTCTAAGGCTGAAGCGGTGGCTATTGAACTTCTAAAGAAGGTAGGTTTAGAGGAACATTTAGACAAGAAATTAGGTAAGTATTCGCAAGGGATGAGGAAAAGATTTGCGCTAGCAGCTTCAATGATCGCAGACCCTCCTAATTACTTGTTCGATGAAGTATTGAACGGCTTAGACCCTTCAGGAATACATTTCTTCAAATCTTTGGCTCTTGAATTCAAAAAACAAAATAAAGCAGTCTTGTTCTCTTCTCATATACTATCAGAGGTTGAAAACCTTGCTGATAAAGTTGTGATCATACACAAA
>JBEPYP010000119.1:0-4202 GCA_041641355.1 Thermoproteota archaeon
TTACTTCCTTAGGTAAAGAATCTGGTTCCAATAACTTTAAAAAAGTGGTTTTAGGGTCCGCATTAGAGACTACGATCTTGCCTTCTATCTTCTTTCCATTCTCCAGTTCCACTCCTATTGCTTTTTTGTTCTTGAGCAATATCCTTTTTACAGCAGAAGAAGTGAATACTTCTACACCTAAAGCTTCGGCAGCCCTTCTTAGAGCGGTTGTCAATCCTCCCATTCCTCCTTCAACATACCCCCATGCTCTTTTAACTCCATTTACTTCTCCTAATTCGTGATGTAACATCAAATATGCGCTACCTGGAGTAGAAGGTCCTATGAGAGAACCTATGAGCGCATCTTCTGCGAGTATTGCCTTGACTTCTTCACTTTCAAAATATTCGTCTAACAAACTTTTCGCGTCTGTCAAAAAGAATCTTTGGATTTCATCCATGCTTATTTCTTTGAAGTGCTCCTTTAATACTGGATAGAGGTTCTTTAGGTTTTCTATGGTTGAATCTAATTCATTCAAACTTATAGGTGGATTGAACATTAATAATTGAACGATCTCTGCTAAATCACGTACAAGTTTGTCGAATTTCTCATATGCTTTAGCATCGTTTTTAGAAAAACTTTCGAATTCTCGAGCTGTTCTCTTAACGTCTGACCAAACTTGAATATACTTACCGTTTTCAAAAGGTATGAACATTGAAGGGTCTTTTAGGAAAACCCTGTAGCCGTACTTCTCCAGTTTAAGGTCTTCTACGAATTTTCTGTTGAATAGGCTTACTACGTATGCTCCTGTAGAAAGCTTATAGCCAGGCCATAGCTCTTCTGATACGCACATGCCTCCAACAATCTCTCTTCTCTCGAATACAGCTACTCTAAGACCTTCCCTTGCAAGATATGAAGCACATACAAGGCCGTTATGGCCAGCGCCTATTATGATGACGTCATACATAAGCGACAAAATCTTTAATTTAAAAAAGTCTATTTAAGCTTTAAGGATGATAAGAATAGAACGGTTGAAAAAATCTTATAAAATAGGTAAAAACAAAGTGGAAGTTCTTAAAGGAATAGATCTTGAAATAAATAAAGGCGATTTCGTTACGATAACAGGACCTTCCGGTTCAGGGAAGACTACTTTATTGAATCTATTGATCGGTATAGATGTGCCAGATGAAGGAAGGATAGTGATAAACGGGTTAGATTTATTCAGTCTTGATGAGAATGAAAGGGCTCTTTGGCGTAGAAGAGAAATAGGATATGTTCCTCAATTCTTCTTCTTAATACCTTTCTTGACTGCGTTGGAAAACGTGGAATTAGCTTGTAAGCTTGTAGGTGCAAGAGATTCTAAAAACAAAGCGCTATTTGCTCTAGAAAGTGTAGGTTTAAAAGATAAATACAAAAGCTTTCCTTTCGAGTTAAGCGGGGGAGAAATCCAACGAGTTGCCATAGCGAGGGCTATGGTTCATAATCCTCCTATAATAGTAGCCGATGAACCTACTGCTTATTTAGATAGCGAGAATAAAAGAAAAATTGTAGACCTTCTCGAAGGTATATGGAAGCAAGGTAAAACTGTAATCTTAGCTACTCATGATTCTTTCTTAGCCAGGGGAAGAATAATAGAAATTTTAGACGGAAAAATAAGCAGAGGGACATGAGCGGCCATTTACATGAGTAGCTATTTAGTTTTAAAATCATTCAGGAGGAAAGGTTTCCTGCTTTTCATATTATTCCTGTCAATAGCGAATCTGCTATTTTCTTCTATAAACATAGCCTCAAGCAACCTAAATGCTTTTTCTAAGGAAAGTTGGGCTAATTATGTTGGGGATCTCAGATTAACGGGTCGTTTCAATGAAGATTTCCTAAATGCTATTGAAAATCACCCTAGTGTTGAAGAGCTCAATGCATTGTCTATAGTTTTTTCGAATGTTATTTACAAAGATGAAAAATATTCTGCGATGCTCATTTACGTCTTCAATGCTAGCGGTTTGATGGGCTACAATTTGCTAGAAGGCAATTCAAATGGTGCACTTTTCCTTACTAGTAGTTCTTTGAAGCTTAAAGAAGGCGATGTATTATCAATAGTTTACAAGCAGAAGAAGGTTGAAGTAAACATAACAGGTATTGCATCCGCTTTATACCTATTCGGCATCGTGAATATTCAGTTGATAGTTGAAAAAGATCTGTTAAGAAGCTTGGGTAAAGACAATTATGATCTGGTTTTCATAAAGCTAAAGAGAGAAGATAGTAAATTCACAGATGAGTTAAAAGAGATCGCTTCGAAAACGGGCTCGACTATGGAATCTATCATAATAATAGATAAAGAAGCCTATCCAGGAAAGGAAGAGATAAGAGCGGCTAGTTCTTCTTTGAGCTTCTTCTCACTTCTAAGTTTACTCATAATCTTCGTTGCAATGATTGTTTATCAACTAATCTATTTGGAGATGAACAGGGAAGAGATAATATATTTGAAAACCCTAGGGTTTACTAAAAGGGATCTCGTTTTTTCATACATCTCTCCATTGCTTTTAGTGTTAGTTGTAGCCTGTTTAGTAGGCTCTCTGGCTTCTGTTTATTTTTCCAAATTCATCTTCGATTCAGCTATTAGATCTACTCCTATAGATTTCTCAGGAATTCTATTAAGCAGATTTGTATTTAAAGTAGGTTTTGACGAATTGTTGTACTCGAATTTTATTACAGTTTTCTTATTCTTAATTTCCTTAATCTTCCTCTTGATTTATTTATTTAAAAGGAAGGAAGAATTGGTTAAGGGCTTTAGAGGATTCAGGACCGCTAACCTGAGATTAAAACTCGTTCTCTTCTCTAGTTTTAGTAGGCTTTGGGCTTTAGCTTTGATTATTTTATTATTCGCTCTGATAATCTCATCTACAGCTTCTGTTCATAGCTTAATAAACAGCTGGGATTATTCGATAAAAGAGCTCAATTCCTTTTACGATTATTTCATATATGGCTTAGGAGATACGAGCAAAATTCCTGAAATTCATAATGCATCTATTATGGTAGCGAACTTCCATTTCGGGAAAGTTAAAGATGTAGGCGTTGTTACGGCATCATTTTTGAAGATCAGCGATGTAATGCCTAAGTTAGTAGAAGGAAGATGGAATCTTAATAGAGGAGAGGCTATTGTGAGCTTGACTTTGGCTAGAACGTTGAACATAAAGGTCGGTGATACATTGCGATATTCAACAGGAACTTATGAAGGTGATTTCAAAGTAGTAGGGATAGCTTTTATCCCTCTCCTATACCTTTATACAAGGGAAACAGAAGCGCTGGTGATAAATTATGAAGATTATACAAGCTTGTTCGGAAATGAGAGAACCTTTGTCGTTTTTCTTAAGGGAAATCTTGAAGATTCTTTGAAAACTTTAGAACAAAATGGCTTCGTTGTTTCTTGGAGGACTAGTGAAGAATCGGTGAGGATGGCAAGTGAAGGTGGTAGGATAGCTTTGGTCTTCCTCAATTTCCTTTCTTTAACCCTGACTTTTTCATCGATAATGCTTGTAAGCATTATAGCGGCTTCAGAGATATACTCAAAGATAAGGTATTTCGCTACTTTAACGCTTCTTGGACTAAGGAATAGGGAAATATTGCTTTTGTTATTTGCATCGATGCTTTTCATTTCTTTAATGTCTCTACCTCTTTCTTATCCATTATATCAACTAATGGCTAGCTTCCTTAGAGCTCAAATAATATCCTTCACAGGGTTCTTCGAGGTCAACGTCTCCTTGTTCTACCTATCGACAGGACTTTTATACGTTATAATACCCTCCTTTTTAGTGATTTTAATAAGTTACAGAGTTTTGAAGAAGATAAATTTGGTGGAGATTTTAAGGAAATGAAAGTAGGGTTTTCCATCGTACCCTCAAGATTAGAAGAGGATATTAAGCTCATCGAGTCTCTTTTAAACTTAGGAATTCGTTTCATATCTTTAAGCGATTATCACAAAGCTGGGGATCCTTTCATTCTTCTAGCTGAAGGCTGTAAAGTGTTTAGATCAATAAGAATAGGAATAGGGATTACTAACTTCCTCGTAAGAGACAAAGAATATGTTTTGAAACTAATGCTTGAATTGAGAAAAAACTCTAACAACGAAATATTCCTAGGAATAGGTCCTGGTGATTGGCAGCTACAAAACAAACTGGGTATTTCTCCTAGAGAAGCTTTATCTAAGCTTAAAGAAGCTTTATCATTCT
>JBEPYP010000120.1:0-4145 GCA_041641355.1 Thermoproteota archaeon
GAATAAGACTTTATATTCATATCATTAAATATCTGTTTAAACACTTTAAGAGAGAAATATCAATAAGGAAAAAATATAGTAAGTATCATAAGCTTCTGTTAAATTATATAATTTCAACTCCTCTACTACGTGTGCAGTCTAAGATAGTGATATGATAGGGAGTCCAGGTAAAGGTATTTCTTAAACATTGAAAAAGCCTTGTTAAGTAACATAATTATCTACTTATTTCATGCTAATCCGTTACTTTTTATAAGTATTTAGTCCTTAGCAGTTACAATCTCTTCCCAATACAGGTACATGTTATACTCACTTAGTCGAGTACTAGAAAATGATCATCGATTATAAATGAATACTGCAATAATATCTGAACAAGTTTGGCCCGAAGGCACAGGTGGAATCTTAGCGTCTTACTTAATAACTCGTATCCTTCGTGATGCTGGGTATGAAATAACAGTTTTTCATGGTACTAAAGGAGCCAAGTCTATTGAAGGAATCCACTTCATTTATTCTAACTTCTTAAATGTTAGGAATAAATATGCTCTATGGCTACGTTGCTCTGTTTTAGCCAACCAAAGTTGGTTTCTTGAGCTCTTAAGCAAAAGTAATATTATTTACATTCCAAGGTATTGCTACCCATTAATACCGCTTGCTAAAAATTTGGGTAAGAAGGTTATAGTCCACTTGCATGACTATCAGCCAATATCCTATAGCGCTGCGGTTTTTTCTGATTTGATAGATTATGAAAGTGTTAGAGAAGCTGTTAGGTTTGAGATTTTTGAGCATCAAAGCATTTCCAGAGCCATTTTGGGAGGATTGGGTGCATGGATGAATAAATTGAGTAGAGTTTGGCTCAGAGGGGCTGACACAATAATATGTGTCTCTAACAGGCAAGCAGAGATCATCTCTACATACTCTCATGAGCTTGCCAATAAGATTAGAGTCATTTACAATCCGCTTCCTAATACACAACCTATAGAAAAAGAGCTTGAAGATTTCACTTTTCTCTACTTGGGCGGTGACAGCTATGTTAAAGGTTTCCACGTATTCTTAAAGGCATCCTACGAAGTGGCCAAAAGACATAGAGATGTTAAGTTCGTTTTAACAAGACGCTTAAGTAGGAAGAATGAGATTAGACTTAAAGCGTTAAATAGCAAACTCAGCAGAAATGCCTATCACATGCTTGGGCATATTAGGCATGAAGATGTAATGCGGTTGTACTCTAAAACATATGCTCTGCTTTTCCCTTCAATCTGTGAAGAACCTTTGCCGTATACCGTTATGGAATCAATGCTTTCAGGCACGATTCCAATAGCTTCGAGAATTGGTGGTGTGCCTGAGATTGTTAAAGAAACGCCTGCAGAGAGAATGCTATGCATGCCTGGTGATGTAGATGAACTTATTGAGAAAATGGAGGAAGTTTTATCTTTTTCAAGGGAGCAACTCATAAACATTGGAACTAAGCTTAGAGAAGTTGTTCTTAGGAAATTTAATCCAGATATTATTAAGCAACAATTGCTATCCGTCTTTAAGTGATAAACGACACCATAATAGGGCTGCATGTATGAGCCTTTTTACTTCCATTAAATGAGAAGCTATGAGTTTATCATACGATACTGAATACACAAATACGTTTCGTAGTCCAGGGATAGAGCCTTGGGTTACCTGCTTCTTAAAAGATAAGCAATTTAGTAACGCCCCCGACCTAGGTTGCAGTTTAGGGTTTACAGCCTTGCTTCTTAAGCTATATCTGAATAACGTGGATTATCTAGTTGGCTTAAACATTTCGCCTGCTAAGAGCGTTAAAACTAAAAGTATTGGTCTCTACGATGACCTTGTGATACCAGATGCTAGGTATCTACCATTCAGAAAACATTCGTTCGATTTGATAATATCTACTGAGGTCCTTCACGGTCTTTCATCAAGCGTTTTGCACCTCATTGAGGAGAGCGTAAAGGATTGCGGTCGCATCGTGCTTAGTTTACCCTCGTTGCCAAGAGGTGTTAAAGTTGGGGACTTCATCGCGAAAGGCTATAGCGTATATAAGTATCTGCTTCGAGGCCTTATATTGGTGGAGCTAGATAGCTATAAGGTTCTCCCAACTTACAACACGGTTCTCTTCAAAATCGTTAAAGCTACCCTAATAATTTTAAGACTCATCCTTAAGTTGGTAAAATTCTCGAGAAGGGATACATCTTAGCTTTCAGGTAGCTTTTCATGAGAGTCCTTCCTATTAATCCGTTAAGCGTTGGGGATTGCGGATAAACTGACGAGGTTTAAAGGTATTAGAGGCCACCACCTGAGCAAATTGAAAGCAATAAAAGAAGTTTATGATAAGGAAAGTAAAGTGTATGACTTTACACGTGCAATATTTGAAAAGGGTCGTTTCGCATTACGTGAACGAAAACTTCTATCCAATTATATCCCAAAGAGGAGTAGGGTGCTTGTAGTTGCCTGTGGAACCGGGAGGCATCACAAATTCCTAATAAATGAATTAGCATGTGAAGTTATTGGTCTTGATCTTTCAATAAAAATGCTAACAATAGCAAGATCTAAGGTAAAAACCGAATTAGTAGCTGGTGTAGCGGAATATTTGCCTTTTAGAGAAGGGATATTTGATGCAGTTATATGCAGTAGAGCCCTTTATCTATTTGCTGATAAAAGAGCCTTTCTAAAAGAAGCATATTCGGTGCTGAGAAGGTTTGGTTGCTTATGTGTAAGCACCGTTTCCAAGGGTTTACGAATTACACGGTTGCTTATAGCCCTCAGATTGCTTGTCTCGGATCCAACATCATATCCATATAATGCTAAAGATCTAGCTAGAATGCTTAATGAAGCTGGTTTTAATAAAGTTGAAACAAGATGTATTGTAATGTATACAAACGGAATTTCAAGATTTATTCCCAGACTTTTCTTAACCTTAATCGAGATCTTGGAAAATCATTTAAAAGATGGAAGATGGGTAATGGCAGTTGGTCGAAAAGATCAAGCCCATTAAACCTACACTATGAAGAGAATTCGATTGGAGATAAGATTTAACTCAATTTAAGGCGCGAATCCACTATTGTAGAGGAAAGTGTGAGGAATTCATCTGATAGTTTCCTAGCGGGTGTCTGCTAAACGACGAGTAGCAAGTTTAAGGTATTAGAAAATAATTTAACTACTGGGTAAAATAGAGCTAACCATGAGGATACTACCCATAATTCCATGAGTATACTTGCCATTGAGAACCACATTTATACGCTGCTGATGAGAAATGCTGAAATAGAATTATGCGTTTTTGATGCAGAGCTGAACCTTATCAGATCTATCGAACAATTTCATGGATCTAAGAGGTTTAGCGGAGAAGATAGGCGAACTTCGCAGACTTCTAAAGGAAAGCTATTCGATAAGTAAGGCTACTAAAACAGTAAGAAATGGTTGAAAGAATTTTACAATATTCACCAATAAATACGATGATTCGGAGATTCTCATACCATTGCCGAAAAGCTTTCTTAGACATTATGAAAGAGCGATGCTTCAAAGCTGTTAGCTTGCTTCTAGATGAAGTTACAAAGCAAATACCAATAAGGCGCATCATACGAAGTCTTGCTTCAAAAAGCCAGCTGTCTTCTATGTTAAGCTTCTCGAGAAATTGGGCAAAAAATGAATAAGATTAGCGCAAGATTTTATAAAAGCATGGATAGATGAAGTTTGGAAGTCTTTGCTTAAATATAAATATCTGCCTTAGGAATAGTTAGATACCATTTTATCGTGTGATAATTGAGAAATGATATCTCTCGCAAGTCATGAAAAATTGCAGAGGTTTAGTAACTCTATGTTTGCTGCACTAATCTACATGCGATATTTATGCAGCTTTAGTGCTTAATGTTGTTTAAGTTAATTCTTTGGAGAATTATCAGGACTCAGACTTAGACGCACTCTTGAGTACCGTAAAAGCTTCAGAATTCAGTTTAACCTAATATGAACCAAAAGAAAAGTCGCATCAAGGAATGGGTAAGAAAGCATCCTAAAATCCTGGCCTATGCGCTCGTGCTCAGAAAACATTATCGGCATCTAAAATACCTCAATAGGAAATTTATTGCGCTCGTGAAATTTAATATAATCTGGCCAATTCTAATCAGAGATAAAGAAATTGAAAACATCAA
>JBEPYP010000121.1:0-4100 GCA_041641355.1 Thermoproteota archaeon
ATATCCAGCTTAGACGAGATCAATAACATACTTAAAGATCTAGAAGAAGGTAAGTATTGGGGTAGAGCTGTCGTAACTGTCGACTAAATTTTTAAATAATTAGAAATTTTTAAAACAATATTTTTTAACATAAAGAAAAGGTAGGAATTAGTTAGGATTGTCGCTTTTACTAAGAAACTCTTAGAAGAAAATCATAAACACGCTTTAGGAAACAGATTTTTAATGCGAAAACATAACAAATCTCTTCCATCAGTATTCGCAGTTTAACAAATATAAAATTACGCTAGCATCATGGCTTTCCTTAAAACAATACAACCGAAGTTTTACTGAACACTCTAATCGTTGCTTTTAAACATATAAGCTAATAGAGAAAATTAATCTCATGTCTTTAGTTCTATCTTCTGACAATCTAAGAATTCACGTGATAAAACTTAGAAAAGGAGAAGACATAATAGAGCAGATCAAAGAGATTGCCAAAGAACTCAGAATAAAAGCTGGTTTCTTTTTAGGAATAGGAGCTTTTGAAGAATTACATGTAGCATTTTACGATCAAGAAAACAAAAGATACGAAGAAACAGTCTTCAGAGAAAAGCTTGAGATGACTAGCGTGATAGGGAGTATAAGCATGGATGGCGATGAATTCTTCATCCATTGTCATGTTAATGCAACTGGCAAAGACAGTAAAGCTTTAGGGGGGCATGTTCTAAAAGGAAGTAGGACCTTTGCGGGGGAAATATTCTTAATAGAAATCGTGGGCGAAGAGATCCGCAGAGTTTACGATGAAAGTTCAGGATTGAAGCTGATTTCTAAATAGAACCTATGAAGCGTTATTGAAGGAGAACTTCTAGAGAGGCAGTCTGGATTGTTTAAAGCTCTTGATTATTTTATCAGGATAATCGGTAGCTATCCAATCCACCTTGAGTTGCTTCATTCTACTCATATCTTCTAAGGTATTAACCACCCATGCGATGACTTCAATTCCTAGCTTATGTGCTTCTTCAACGAGCTCTAGATCTATCATATCTATCCTAGGTAAAATGTAATCAGGAATAAAGCTTTTGTACATATCTTCGATCTTGAAGGGCCTACATACGAATATTGTTCCAATCTTAAATCCAACTTCCTTTGCTCTAGGCAATATTTGATGATAAAATGATATTAGAATTGCCTTATCCCTTAAGCCATGGGAATTAATCGTATCAATTACCTTATCTATCGTATCTACTTCTTTCAATTCGACTAAGAAGTTTTTATCTGTATTTTTAAGAAATTTCAACGCCTCATCCAAGGTAGGAATGGGTTCGCCTTTAACTCTGAGCTTTTTCAATGAAGGTAAATCTATATCCCTAACAAAGCCCTTCGCGTTTGTAAGTCTTTCCAATCTTTCATCGTGAAATAATATCAATATACCATCCTTGGTCATCCTAACGTCGAACTCTACAGCATCTACTCCAATTTCAATTCCGCGTTTTATCGCCTTCAAGGTATTCTCTGGCTCTATTCCAGCAGCTCCTCTATGACCTATGATTTTCATCATTTAAGAAAATCC
Source organism: Thermoproteota archaeon (assembly GCA_041641355.1). GTDB lineage: Archaea > Thermoproteota > Thermoprotei > Gearchaeales > Gearchaeaceae > DSFO01. The sequence continues at coordinate 1,550 of JBEPYP010000121.1, forward strand.
AATGAATTAAATATAGTTGATTTTGAGCTAAGCATTTGTCTCACCATTACCTAAACGATGAGATTTATGTGAATCTTGATTAGAGTCATACTCTACGTAATGTTCATGAAGATTAGTTGTGAATAATGCGATTAATTACCAAGCATTTGTCTAATTAACTCGATTTCCATCAACCTTTTAAGAATATTAATCCCATTTTTAACCTAGCAATATGGATATCATCCTGGCACAGCTACCATACTTATTTTACAGCAGCGCTTTCATTTTAGGCATAATGCACGGATCTGATCCAGGTCATGGATGGATCCTTGCAGCTTCAATGGGGCATCGAAAGGGAAGGACTGGAATTTTTTTAGCATCCACGACTGTAACTGTGGGACATTTTATTTCAAGCATCGTTGTAGTAATGTTTATATGGATTCTTAAAGAATCCATCATCGGTTACTTTAGTTATGTTGATATAATCGCAGGATTCATGCTCATAGCTATCGGAGCTTATGGAATTTACAAGGAATTTAATAAGAAAGAATCTGAACTGAACGCTACGAATTTAACTGAATTGTTTAAGTACTCGCTGATTCTTGGCTTCGCCCATGAAGAAGAAGTAGCACTGGCTTCGATGATACTTCTAGGAAGCAATCCTTTATTGTTGGCCACTTTATATGGTTCAGCGGTATATTTAGCCATTCTATTTTGGGCTTTTTTGACCAGTGAAATTATCATAATGGGCGGTGAAAGGGGATATAAATTAGCTGAAACATTATCTCGATCTACTCCTTTGATATTAATAGCCTTAGGTTTGTATGTTATTTTTCTCTGAGTAATTGGTCTTTGATTGAATTTTTAGAAAAATGATACGGAAGTTGTAAATATTAACGATATCTTACAATGTCCAGCGATCATTCCAGCGAAGATTCTATAGAAACTTAAGACAATTCAATCTAAGAACTTTCTTGGGTTGAGAATTCGATTTGGATCTAGGATGTTTTTCATTGTCTTAATCAGTTCTATTTGATCGCCTATCTCTTCAAAAAGCCATTTCTTCTTAAGTAATCCTACACCGTGGTGATGAGATATCGTAGCTTTATTCTTCAAGATTACCTTGGCAGCTTCATCCCAAACCCTCCAGTATGTTTCTTCGTCTTGATTTATTAAAAACACAGAGTACATTGAAGCGCCGTTTAAATAGGGATGCGTGAATCTAATTAACACCTTATTCACTCCTTCAATCGAGCTCAAAGTGCTGTTTAACTCCTTGTAAAGCCTTGGAAGAACGCTCCACGTACATGCAGCATCGATGCTGTCCATCCAAAGACCTGCATTGATCAATCTCATCAGATGCTCTTCGTAATCTCTTGAAAAAGCTTTCCTCCAAGTTTTAACGAGGTCTTCCTTTGCTATCCTCCCTTCATACTTCTCTGCGATCTTATCAGTTATGCTTGCTTCAACTTCAGCCAGTCTAGGTTCATTTCTCCTAAACCTCGCTAATGCTATGAAGCTTCTTTCATTCAACATCATCAGACTGCTCTCTTCATCATGGATGACAGCTCTCCTAGGAGAAGGAATATTCATTGAGTATTCTCTGAGGAATTTAAGTGAATTGTCTAATTCATCGAAAGAATAGGCTCTATCTATTACGTAATTCGCTAAAGGTTGGATTCTCAGCGTAGCAGAGACGATCATTCCAAACACTCCTTCAGAACCTATGAATAGACTTTTTAGATCAGGGCCCATGGAGGATCTTATTGCTCTTTTAGGACCCAATGATATAAGCTTCCCGTTTGGCAAAATAACTTCTAGAGAAAGCAATAATTCCTCTATGTTGCTAGAACTATGGGAACCAGTTCCTTTATGGGCTATCGCTCCGCCTATGGTGAGCATGCTAAAGGATTGAGGATGATAATCTATTGTGTAGCCTTTTTCATTCAGGAAAGTTTCAAGCTCAGAAACCCTAATTCCAGCTTCTACACTAACTAAAAGGTCTTCTTCATCGAATTCTATTATCCTTTTAAGTTCGCTTAAGTCGATTACTACATTTCCATCATGGTATGAACCTCCTACAACGCTTGAACCTCCTCCGAAAGGAACTAAAGGAACTTTCTCATCATTGGCTAATCGGACGATCAACTTCAGCTCATCTATATTTCTAGGTTTTAGCACCAAAGGAGGATCTTCTATTGCTTTGCCCAAAATTTCATGAAGTATGAGCAAAGGCCACCAATCCCTTTTGAATTTGACCCATTGTTCCCTTGGTACTATAAGCTCTTCTCCTAAGTTACTTTTTATCTTGCTCAAAAATTCACGAAATCCCATATTATATACTTTCCTTTTAGTTAAAGAAAACGATGTAAGATGATTTGTTAAGAAATCTATAATTTCTTGTCCTTATTTATTTGTCTATCAATGATTCCTTCTTTAAATATATAAATTTCCACATGAATATACTTTTGAAACCATGGGACACGTGACTGAATTTTGGGAACCCAAAGTGGAAAAAATGAGCAGGAAAGAACTTCAAGAACTTCAGCTAAAGAGATTAAAGGCCCAGTTA
>JBEPYP010000122.1:0-4072 GCA_041641355.1 Thermoproteota archaeon
TTGCTCCTGTAAACTTGGATTATGATAATCTACCTAAAGGTGTATTTCATCCCAAGATAGTCATGAAGAGGGTTGTAGAAGGTATAGCTGATTATGGAAACAAAGTTGGAATACCTACTGTTAATGGCTCTATTCACTTCAACATAGGTTATTTAAGAAATCCTCTTGTGTTTGTAGGCTGTGTAGGAATACTGCCTAAAAAGAAATATGTTAAGAATCCTAGACCTGGAGATGCGATTGTATTGGTAGGCGGTTTAACAGGAAGGGATGGAATCCGTGGTGCTTCTTTTGCCTCTTCATATCTAAGTTCAAAGAGTGCTGAAATATATTATTCAGCAGTTCAAATAGGAAATCCTATAGAAGAAAAGAAGATAATAGAAGTCATAATAAGAGCTAGAGATGAAAAAGAAACCCCTCTGTATTCAATGGTCACAGATTTGGGAGGCGGGGGTTTGGCTGTAGCAGTATGCGAATCTTTCAAGAATTTGGGTTGTATAATAGATTTAGGTGTAGTTCCCTTAAAATACGAAGGGATGGATCCATGGGAAATATGGATATCAGAATCTCAGGAAAGGATGCTTTTGACAATTCCTAAAGAAAATCTAGAAAAGTTCCTCGAAATATGTGATGAAGAAGGCACGATCGCTTCTGTAATAGGAGAAATCACCGATAGTGGAAGGGCTCTAGTATATTACCGTGATATGATCGCTGGAAACATCGATTTAAAATTCCTCTTTAAAGGAATACCTTTGCCTACGATGCGTGCTGATCTTGATGTAAGGGAAGAAAAAGAAGTGGAGCTTAAAGATAAAGAAGATTATAGTGAAGATTTGTTAGCGCTCTTAAGTGATCCAAATATAGCTAGTAAAGAATGGGTTATAAGACAATACGATCATGAAGTAGGTGCAAGGACCATAATAAAACCATTGCAAGGATTTAACTGTGACGGGCCAGGGGATTGTTCTGTAATAAAACCTTTATATCATTCATGGAAAGGGATTGTGATTTCGAACGGAGGCAATCCTGAATATTCAATAGACCCTTATAAAATGGCTCTTTCAGCCATAGATGAAGCTATAAGGAATAATGTCGCTGCTGGGGGTAGAAGGATAGCTCTTTTGGATAATTTCAGCTGGGGTGATCCTAGGGATGAAAGGGAGCTGGGGAAACTCGTATTGGCAGCTGAAGCATGTTATAAAGGTTCAATTCTTTACGATGCACCTTTCATATCGGGCAAAGACAGTTTGTATAACATATATTATGAAAATGGTCGGACTTTTTCTATACCTCCTACTCTGGTGATAACAGCCGTGGGTATAATACCGGATGTTAGGAAAGCTGTAACTATGGATTTCAAACGTAGCGGTAATTACATATACATGGTAGGTTTTACTTTGGATGAATTAGGAGGCTCAGCCTATTATAGGCTAAATAAAATAAAGGGCGGTAGGGTTCCTTCTCCTAATCCTGAAAGCGCTAAGGTGACTTATGATAGATTGATCAAGGCGATGGACCGAGGATTGGTTAAGGCCTGTCATGATTGTTCTGAAGGAGGATTAGCTGTAGCATTGGCTGAGATGTGTATAGGGGGTAACTTAGGGGCTGAGATAGAGCTGAATAAAGTTCCTACCAACCTAAGCAAGAAATATAAAATATTGTTTTCGGAAACAAATTCTAGATTCTTAGTAGAAGTAGCTCAAGGATATGAAAGGGAATTTGAACACGTCATGAAAGGTGTACCTTTGGCCAAGATAGGCTACGTCAAGAGTGAAAAAGAACTCGTAATAAACTCATCTGGAAACGAGTTGATAAGACTTTCTTTAGGTGAGATGATCAAGGCTTGGAAAAATCCTTTAAGTTTTTAAAATGAAAGTACGGTCTCTAGTAATAAGGGCTGAAGGAACTAACTGCGATCTCGAAACCGTAGAAGCTTTAAGGCTTGCAGGTGCTGAAGTAGATCTTGTTCATATTAATAGATTAATTAAAGAAAAAAAGAAGCTAGAAGAATATCAACTGATAATTATACCCGGAGGTTTCTCTTTTGGTGATTGTATTAGCGCAGGGAAAATATTAGCTAATTTAATTAAAGTATACTTGATCACGGATTTCAAGAAATTCATAGATGAAGGAAAACCTTTAATAGGGATATGCAATGGCTTTCAAACGCTTTTAAAGCTTGGTTTTCTGCCTTTTAGTGGCGAAATGAAGCAATATGCATCATTGGTACCCAACGTCAGTGGGCTTTTCATAGACAAGTGGGTTTATTTAAAACTAAGGGAAGAATCTAAATGCGTTTTCACCAAGGGATCTTTGAACGTAATTTACCTACCTATAAATCATGCAGAAGGTAGATTCGTAGCGGAAGAAAAAATTATAGATAAACTTTTCGAAAACGGTCAGATAGTATATCAATATTCTTCACAGAGCGGAGAGGTGAGCGAAATCTTCAATCCTAATGGTTCTCTTAGTAACATAGCTGCGATTTGCAATGAACACCAAAATGTGTTAGGGATAATGCCCCATCCCGAAAAGTATATTCATAAATATCTACATCCTAACTGGACTAGGTATCAAACTTTAAAAGAAGAAGGTGATGGTCTCATCATTTTTAAGAATGCAGTAAACTATGCAAGAAAGTTTTAGTTCGTATAACTAAATGGAAAGTTTACTTTGAGTGTTAGAAAACTTTAAATAGTTCACTGAGATTTATTTATGCTTTCATGTCAAGTTTTAAGTTCGATGAATTCATTGAAAAATTAGCGGCGAGAACTTCGAAGATTTTCAAAAATCGAGAATCTTTAAGGCCAGATTATATACCTGATGAATTACCCCACAGGGATAAGGAAATCTACAAACTTGCAGAGATACTTTTCCATCCAATATTAAAAGGAGATAGGCCTTCGAACGTTTTCATATATGGATACCCAGGAACAGGCAAAACCGCAACGACTAAGCATGTATTCAAATTGATAAAGGAGAAACTCGCACCTAGATTATCAATTCCCATTTATTGTCACATAATAAATTGCAAGATCAACGATACTAGCTATAGGATACTTAAAGACATATGTGATTATTTCAATATATCTACTCCACATACAGGTCTTTCGATCGCTGAGCTTTATTCTAGGATGGTTAGAGAACTAAAAAGGAGAACGGGATTTTTCCTACTAGCTTTAGATGAAATCGATAATTTCGTCAAGAAAAGTGGAGACGAAATCCTTTATAAATTAACCAGGATAAATTCCGAGGACATCTCCACCAAAGTATCTTTGATAGGCATAACTAATGATTTACACTTCAAAGAATACTTAGATCCTAGAGTTAAAAGTAGCCTAAGTGAAGAAGAACTTGTATTCACGCCGTATAATGCTGAACAACTTAGGGATATATTATATACAAGAGCTAAGATTGCGCTTTACGAAAACAGCTATACTGATGGGGTCATAAGTTTTTGCGCTTCTATAGCTGCTAAGGAACATGGGGATGTTAGAAGGGCATTAGATCTTCTCAGAGTAGCAGGAGAGCTAGCTGAAAGGAAGAATGAATCTCAAATAACCGAAGCCCATGTTAGGGAAGCATTAGCGATCATGGAAAGAAACAAAATATGGGAAATAGTCATATCCTTACCTTTCCATTCCAAGCTCATTCTTTTTGTGATAACTTTGCTTCAGCTAAAATACCTTAGGGACTGTACTAGCGGAGAGGTCTATGAGGAATACATAAAACTTTGCAAAGAGCTAGGTTTGGATCCTCTCACTGCGAGGAGGATTAGCGATATAATCAATGAACTAGATATGGGAGGTTTGATAAGAGCGAATCTTACGAGTAAGGGAAGATATGGAAGAACTAAATATATTTCATTGAGGATAGATAAGGATGAGTTACTCAAAGCTCTTAGAGAAGACGAGAGGCTTACCAGCCTCATTTACTTATATAGTAGCTGGAGTAGCCAGTAGCGGCTTTAGATCCAATTTTAAATATCTTAAAAGGAAACCTTTAGTACCTCTTTTGGTAGTTTATTATAAACCGCATAAAGTTTTAGATATAAAGTTTTCTAAAATAAAAGTCG
>JBEPYP010000123.1:0-4068 GCA_041641355.1 Thermoproteota archaeon
CTTTGAAAAGTCTAAGGGTTATATCTATTACTGCATTTATCTTAAAGTGATCTAAAAGAAAATTCCCAAACTTTATTCCATAATCAGTCTGGAGCCAAGTGTTTGATATTATCATTCCAAGCCTCCCGCCATTCTTAAGGAAATTAGTTGCATGCATAATCCAGTATACATAAATTCCGGGCTCATGACCTTTGGAAACTTGAGGTGTGAGTTTATATTCCTTCATCTGCTTTCCTAAATATCGTGTTATAAAATCTTTGGTTTTTTCTGGGATTTCAGTCCATCGCGTGTAAGGCGGATTTCCTATGACGGCATCAAGATTCTCCATGACCACCATGCGCGGCATCTTACCGCTAGGTGTCATCACTTCGTATGGGGTGAGGGTCGCCTGGCCTGGCTGTATTGCGAAGAAGTCATTCATCAATATGGTTATCGTAGTGGATGGGGCTCGGATGTTTTTGAGCGAGATCCCCATGGCAGAGAGATGTGCTGCGAATGGATTTATGTCTATAGCATAGAGTTGGCTTAAGATCTTTTCATGTACTTTTGTAGAAACAGGTTGTGCTTTGCCTTGTGTTACATCTTGTGTTACACCTACCTTTAGCTCTCGAAGCCTCTCATATGCTTCTAGAAGAAAGCCGCCGCTACCAACACCTGGGTCTAGGATTCTATCATCGCCGTTCTTGATAGCCCAGTGGGTTATGAGCTTGCAAACCCATTTTGGCGTATAAAACTGGCCGAGTTGATGCCTTTCCTCAATAGGGATGAGCTCCTCATAGATATATCCTATTTCGTCTCCGATTTTATCGATATCTAGGGCTTCGAGGTCGTTGATGAAATCATTTATATATGCTATTATTTCTGGGTTATCTGGAATTGGGATCTTGTCGTACACCCTAGTGATAAAGATGGGCTCAAAATCATCGGTACTCTCAACAGCCTTTTTGAAATATTGCTCTAGATATTCTTTGAACTTACTTGCCGAAACAGAGTCAGGCGAATCGAGCGCTCTCAGCGGATCTAGCTCTTTATAGCTTTTTTCCAGCACTTTATAAAAAACGAGCTTGTTCATAAACACATATGCCATCATGCGTGCCAGATTTCTTATTGTGTTTGACAGGGATCCAGGATCCGTCTTATATCCAAGCTCCTCCACCTCCTTTCTGAAGTCCCCATCTCTCTCTAACTTGGGCTTCAAGAGACGGGCACATTCATCTGCCAAGGTGTCGACAAATCTTCTGAACTTCTCTATCATTACCTCGGCTAACATGGGCCTAGATATTCTCTCTATCCCTGCATACTCCTTGGCAAGCCTCTCGAGCAATTGCTGGATATATTCCTTGGTCGATGAACGCCTCTCTCCAATGATCATTTGCTTCCTTAGTATGGAATCGTATTTATTCTTGATAACATTCCTATAATCCCCAGTCTTCAAGGCCGCTGGGTCCACATACTCCTCGATATTCTCTGGAACCCTGAAAACAACTATATACTTAGGGTCTGCTGTAGCGACAAAAGGGACCCTTTGTTCGGGATGCGATCTATTCCATAGCACCGCATAAGACATTACCTGGCCAATGGCTAAAGTGCTTGTAGGATCAAACAAGCTTCCACTACCAACTTTTCGCTTAGTTTCAATGAACATGAAAGGAGCATCGCCCCGCATGAGTATCACAAGATCCACTTTTCTGCCTTTTTCAACAGGGTATTCCCGCTCAACTTTAGTCAGCTCTATTCCGTGAAATTTGTGCTCTTTTATCGCTTCTTTAATTAAATCCCTGAGTTCATCCTGAACTTGGGCTTCGCGTACCACCCACCAACACCCCAATAACCACAAAACCCGCTTCTTTTATGCTTTCTATCCTTTCTCTTTGGTTAAATTTTGCTTTCTTCAACACTTTAATTTCTGTCTTTAATATTTTAAAGTTAAAGCTTCTAAATAGTCTGTCACACTGATGATCTCAAGTTTCGAACTTAGAGGTGAGTACTTTCTGCAGAAATCTATACTTAACTAAAGTCATGGAGTAAATATTCGTAACAGGAATATACTTAAGTTTCTCTATTGTTCATAAAAGAGCTAAGAGTCAGGAAGTACTCATGCTTCAGTAAACGAATTAAAAAGAAAGGACTTAAAAAATTAGAGTTGAGATGACTGAATTGAATTTTTGGATTTTTTCTTCAAGAAATATTGAAAACATCGAAGTGGCTAAAGAGAGATTATTATGGGGATTTTGGGACAGAGAAGTAGGGGAAAAGCAAAGAAAAAATTGGAGAGAGTTTATCAGACTCTATCACAAAATCAAACCTTTTGATATCGTGGTCTTTCAAATAGCTAAAACAGGAGAAATACATGCTCTTGGTATAGTAAAAGAGACTTACTATGATGATCAAACACCAATTTGGCCTGAGGAACAAAATCGCGTTCTCTTCCCTTGGAGAGTTTGTTTTTCCAGTTTAATTTTTTCTAGGAAGCCTTTCACTTCGCTTTTCGTCAAAATAGAAAATTATGTCGACGGTTATGGAATTGGAGAATTGCCTGAACATGAATTCAGAAAAATACTAACAGAAATGCAAAAACAACTTAACCAACTTAACATAGACATCAATCTAGGTTAATTAAAATGGTCCTCTTAACCTCCTAACTTCAAGCAAAATTTCTAACCATTTTTCAAATTTTAACTTTTTTGAATGTTTTCTTTTGAATATTTAATATGTATATTTTATTTGCGTAAATTATTTTATAAGATAAGCCGAGATTTTAATATAAAAGCTTATGTCAACCGAAAAAACAAAACAAAAAATTTTGCTGAAGTTGAGAGAGGTTTATTCATGTGATCTCTGTGTAAAGGAAATTGCTAAAAAAGTTGGAATATCAGCATCGACAACTTCTACCTACCTGAAAGTGTTAGTGGCTTCCGGAGAAGCGGGAATCTCACATCGTTTTGGGGAGCTTGTGTTTTATCATTTGAAAAAATAATAGGAAGATAATGAACTTAATTCGCTATTGGGGAAGTAAGCCCAATAACATCATCTCTAATTTAATTAAAGAGCATTCAAAAGAGAATGATATAATTCTTGACCCTTTTGGAGGTAAAGGGGTAACCGTTGTTGAAGCACTTAAAATGCATCGAAGAGTTATTTACAATGACCTGAATCCCTATGCCTTTTTTATAGCGAAGAACATATCCTATCCATCAAATCTGCTCGAATTGGAGAAAACTTTCGATTTGCTTATGAAAAAGATAAGCACAACGAGATATTCGATTAAAAGTAGTAAAAAAAGATTCATAACGCTTGATTGGCTGTATTCGACTAAATGCAAATGTGGTGCTACTAGAAAAATTCGATATGTAACTTGGAGCTTACTCTATAAACTGCATTCGGATAAATACAAAAAATATATCAAAAATAATAAGGAAAAGAAGCTTGAAAAAATCGCTTTTAGGATTTGTGAAATAATTCCGTCTGAAGAATTTACTTACTATGACCTAAGGAAATATATTGAACAAGACTCAAACTTAAAAAAGGTAAAACTAAACGTGATTACGAGGGCTATAAATGATGTTTTAATCAAAAGAGGATTACTGGAAGTAGTTGGTGAGCGACCGCTCAAAATAATTTACAATTCCCGTTGCGAATGTGGTTCCATCGGAAAGGATGTTGAAAAGGAAGACCTTTCAAAGATTAACAAAATATATAATCTATCCTTACAGACAAACTATTATTACCCAACTGATGAACTAAGATATAATAACGGGAAGTATTTCTATAAACGAAGGAACATAACGACTCTTGACCAACTTTTTACGAAACGTAATCTGATTGCTCTATCCATCCTTCGGAAGGAGATCGAGTCTCTTCATTGCTGTAATGAAGTCAAGAATGCACTTTTCTTTTGCTTTTCTTCCATTATTTTCGCTTCAAGTAAAATGCAAAGACCTAGATCTGGAGCATGGAGTGTTGGATGTTACTGGATTCCTCCTGCCTTTATTGAGAGGAATGTTATAGAACTTTTCAAATCACGATATCGTAAGCTCTTGAAATGGAAAAAAGTTGTGAAAGATTTGT
>JBEPYP010000124.1:0-4063 GCA_041641355.1 Thermoproteota archaeon
GATTATTTTAGCGATAGCAAGATAGCGTGAGTTATCTTCGTTTTAAGTATATTCGCTTTTTTTCTATATTTTTCGCATTATTAATAGCGGTTTTCATTCTAACTGTATTGTCTATTAGCATAGGTTCCGCTTTCATGGATCCAAGTTTAACTTTTCATGCTCTGATAAATCCTGAAAGCGTTGACGAAAGCACTAGAATAATTGTTTGGGATTACAGGATTCCTAGAACTCTAGCAGCTGTCCTTGTAGGAATCTTGATGGCTATTGCTGGACTTTTAATGCAAGCTTCTACTCTCAATCCCCTCGCAGATCCCTATTTAACAGGAGCAGCTTCTGGTGCAATATTTGGAGTAAGTTTAGCTTTATTTATGATCACTTTCGTAGATCCTTCTTTATTAGCTTACTTAGGTCAGTATTTCATAGTAATACCCGCATTCCTAGGTTCTATCGCTACTTTGTTTTTGGTCCTAGCAATAGCCGGTGCTTATAAATTCGATCCCATCACGTTAGTTTTAGGAGGGGTTGCAATCTCTATGCTTTTCGGAGCATTATCATTGATCATTCAAACAATGCTGGGAGAGAGAATATTAAACGTGATCATTTGGAGTTTAGGAACCTTGAGTTTCGCTTCATGGCCAAGAGATTCGACATTACTAACAGCCACGTTGATGAGCTTTCCTATAACTTTGTTGTTATATAAACACCTCAACGCGATTATGCTAGGAGACGAAGCAGCCCAAAGTTTGGGCGTAAATCCTAGAAGGATAAGATTCATAGCATTGGTCATATCATCGCTAACGACAGCTACAGTAGTTTCAATGATGGGAATAATAGGTTTCCTAGGACTAATAGCGCCACATTTAGCTAGATTTTCCCTGCGTAGCAATGATCATTTATTAGTCATTCCCATCGCATGTATGTTGGGGGCTTTATTAGCTTTATTCGGAGATATTATGGCGAGAAGTATTATAACACCTGGAGAATTGCCTCTTACACCTATAATGAGCTTAATAGGTGTACCCCTTCTAGTCTATCTGATGAGGAGGAGAGGAAGGAGTTATGGTGACTAAGCTAATAATAGATAAAGTAACTGTAAATTATAGTTCAGTTAAGGCACTAGATAACGTATCGCTTGAGCTAAGAAAAGGAGAGTTAGTATTTATAATAGGCCCTAATGGAGCGGGGAAAACTACGCTTTTAAAAACCATAAACAAAATCGTTGAAACTTCTTTAGGTGCAGTTTACTTAGACGGGAAAAACATAGCTAAGATGGATCATAAAGAAATAGCATTACACGTAGCTTACTCTTCTACTGATATACATAGAGGATTCGGTACGAACGTTGGAGACTTGATCTTAATGGGAAGATATCCTAGGATGGGATTCATACCTAGTCAAAAGGATAAAGAAAAGGTGGATGAAACAGTGAAAAAATTAAAGATAGAGAGTTTGATTCAGAGAAGATTGGATGAGATAAGCGATGGAGAGAGAAGAAAAGTGCTCTTGGGCAAACTCTTAGCCCAGGAAACCGAGGTGCTTTTAGTAGATGAACCTTTGTCACATCTCGATCTAAAGGCTCAAGTAGAGATAGTCAACCTATTAAGAATGGAAGCAAATTCTGGGAAATTGGTAATAGCTACTTCCCATGTAATAGATCTTCCTGCTAGGTTCTGTGATAAGATGATAATAATGAAGAAAGGGAAGATCGTAGCCATGGGGGGCATACGCGAAGTATTACAGGAAAGGATATTGGAGGAAGTTTACGAAGTTAAATGCAAAGTGATATACGAAGAAGATTTGCCTGTGATCGTAGTTAAAGGACCTTTAGAATGATGCGTTTAGTACATTCAATACGCAAACAAATTCTTGAATCGATCAAACTTTCTATATTAGAATTAACTTTAACAAATAGAATCTGTGCTTCGGTGAAATAAATGAGGGTGGCTTTTCAATCAGGAGGTAAGGATTCATTCTACGCAGCTTACCTAGCAGGTAATATAGACCTTGCCTTGGTACTAATATATGATTTCCCAAGACCTAGCCCTCATCTGATAAATTTGAACAAAACGATCGAAACCATCTTCAAGTCTTTGACTAAAAGAGTAATGATTCTTAGACTTAGAAAAGGCCATGAAAAAGAAGATACCATAACTTTCCTTAAAAGCATAGGTGCAAGCGTCATAATAGCTGGAGACGTCTATATAGAGGAACATCTCAAATACATACAAAGCATCGCAGATGAGGTAGGTGCAAAGTTAGTCGAACCGCTATGGGGTCTCGATTCCACAGAGGTCTTGATTAAAGAGGTTAATGAACTTAAGCTGAGGGCCTTATTCATAGGTTGCGAAGATAGACTAAAGGATTGGCTAGGAAAGGAGCTTAATAATGAAACTTTGAATTCCTTCCTAGAATACGCTAAGAGGTTAAACATAGATCCTCTGGGTGAAAATGGCGAGTATCATACATTGCTACTAAATAGTAAGATTCATGAGGAACCTGTTGAATATAAGATAATATCTAAAGAAACTTATAGTGATGAAAATTATGGAGAATATCATATTTTAAGAGTCATATAAATTAAATTTAATAAAAATACACTTATTGAATATTTTGTAATTAAATTATTTCTCAATTTAAAATCTATATGCTGAGAGGGCATTAGAGAAGAGTTAAAAGCTCTAATTGAAGGAGGTTTTAACGTAAAGGCTGAAAAGTGGGCTACTATGGATAAAAGTATTTGGATACCCTAGAATAGTAGAATCGGATTTAACAAATGAAAAGGTAATTTAGAGGTTAAATCTCATGTCCTCGCTTCAAATTTCGTAGTTTTCAAGAGGAAAGTGGAGCAAAAAAAAGTAAAAAGCTACTATGGTGTTAATTGTGAAACCTTATGCTGAAAACGAAGCTTTTGAAGTAAGCCTAAGTTAAGGATAGGAAACTATAATGTTTGATTTTCGATCCAAAGCTTTTCCAAAATTCTTTTCAAAAAATCTCTAGATATAATAAGCAAAACTGAATATCATTATACTTTTAGACAAACAATGTTTAAATAAATTCAATTCAATAAAATATTTGAATATGTTTCCCTTCGATACTATACTGGATTTTAATATAGAAATACCCGAAGAGGTCGAAACCTTCAGGAAAACTGTAAGGGAATTCGCTGAAAAATACTTACAACCAAAGGTGGAAGAAATAGAAGAAAAAAATGAAATACCAGATGAGATATTCAAAAAAGCAGCTGAGCTTGGCTTAACTGGTGTAGGAATACCTCAAGAATATGGAGGTCAAGGAGGCGGTGCTCTCATGTTAGTCGTGATGACCGAGGAAATTTGTAGAGTACTGCCAGCTTTTTCTACTGCAATAGCCGTAAATCACCTCTTCACTTTTCCAGTTCTAGCTTTTGGTAGTGAAGAGCAAAAAAGGAAATACATACCTAAAATAGCTAGCGGTGAGGCTTTCGCTGCACATGCTAGCACAGAACCAGCCGCTGGAAGCGATGTAGCAGGAATTCAAACTACTGCGAAAAAAGAAGGAGATAAATGGATAATAAACGGAAGGAAAATCTTCATAACAGGAGCTGGAAAGGCAGATTTCTTCATAGTATCAGCTAGGACAAGTCCTCCTCCTTCAAGAAAAGAGAGATGGAAGGGTTTATCATTATTCATAGTAGAGAAGAATACTCCTGGATTAAAGCTAGGTTCTAAAATAAATACAATGGGTTTAAGGGGTGAACAACCCTATGAAGTGATTTTGGATAACGTAGAAGTACCAAATGAGAATTTGGTAGGAGAGGAAGGACAGGGATTCAAGATGTTGGTATCAACCTATGACCATGGAAGGGTAGGAGTAGCAGCACAAGCTGTAGGAATGATTCAGGCTTTGCTCGAAAAGAGCTTAGATTATACTGCCATGAGGACCGCTTTTGATAGACCGATATTAAGCTTTGAAGCTGTAGCCTTTAAAGTCTCTGATATGGTCATTTTGCTCGAAACAGCAAGACTTTTAACTTATTGGGCAGCTGTTTTAACAGATAAAGGAAAGAAAGAAGCAATATTTGCAG
>JBEPYP010000125.1:0-4062 GCA_041641355.1 Thermoproteota archaeon
CAGTTTACATGTTGAAAAATAAACCATCAGGATTTCGGTTTGAACCTACAATTCAAGAAGCTAAGATCATCATGAATTTACAATCGGAATTGATACAAACAGATTATAAGAGAATCTACTATGGAGGGAAAGTCAAAGCGTTATCTTTCAATACGAACCTAGGTGTCTTCATCTTAGTGTTGAGTAACGCCACGATAAGCGATGTTACAGTATTAGGAGATACCCTTCATCTTAAGTCTTCTAAGGAAAAAAACGCATTTATATACTTACTTTACGGTAAACAAAAACTCTTTATAGATTTCAATAAGGTGAGAATAAAGGCTAATAACGAAAGTTTATCTTTTATTCCTGTTTATTTCTTAGATTATTTAGCCTTATTTTCGAATTATGGCTCTAATGATGAGATTGAAATAAATTTAGGAGCAAATGTAGGTGTTTACGAATATCACGCTTCAACTGCTACTGTTGCTCAGATCGAAAACCAGTTAACCCTTTTCTACATTCTACTAGCCGTCGTAATCATTTCCACTCTAATCATACTTATGATGAGATTAAAGAGAGCTTAGCTTTAAATTTCCATTTCTCTATCTATTTTTGGGATGTTAAGTGTAGTAGTAGGAGGGATGTTCGGGGATGAAGGAAAGGGTAAGATTGTTTCTTATCTTTCTTTAAAAGACGATGTAGACGTAGCTGCCAGAGGAGGGGTTGGTACTAATGCAGGCCATACAGTTACGTATAATGGTGTAGTGTACAAATTAAGACAGGTTCCTTCTGCTTTCGTGAATCAAAGAACTCGTTTGTATATAGGAAGTGGTGTCTTAGTAGATGTCAATGTTTTTTTGGAAGAGGTACATAAGCTGAATTTGAAAGGGAGAATTTGGGTTGATTACAATTCTACTGTAATAGAAGAAGAACATAAACAAAGGGATAGAGCAGATCCTAGATTATCTAAAGTAATAGGCACGACTGGAACGGGTTGCGGTCCTGCGATGGAAGATAGAGTTAAAAGAATAGCTAAGACTTGCAAGGATGTTGAGGTATTTAAGGAGTATCTAGATGATGTAGCTTTAAGAATAAATGAGGCCTTAGATGCGGGTGCTAAAGTATTGCTCGAAGGCACACAGGGAACTTTTCTTTCGTTATACCATGGAACATACCCATATGTAACTTCTAAGGATGTTTCTGCGTCTTCTATTTGTGCAGATATAGGTATAGGGCCTAAAAAAGTAGACGAGGTAATAGTTGTTTTTAAATCCTATATAACTAGAGTAGGAGGAGGCCCTCTGGAGGGAGAATTACCTTTTGAGAAGGTTTCAGAAATGGGCTTACTTGAATATGGCACAGTTACAGGTAGACCTAGAAGGGTCGCTCTTTTCAATAATAAACTGGCTAAAAGGAGCGTTATGCTAAATAGCGCTACTCAAATAGCGTTGACTAAAGTAGACAGGCTTTATAAAGGGGTCTATAAAGTAAGAGAGTACGAGAAATTACCACCAGATGCGAGGAAGTTCATAGAAGAAATAGAAGCAGAAACAGGTATTCCCGTCACGCTTATAGGTACTGGGGAAGATGTCTATGACATAATCGATTTGAGACAAAAAAAGTTGAGAAGATGAAGATTTTACAGGTAAGCTGGGAGTACCCTCCTCGAATAGTTGGGGGGCTTGCAAGACACGTTTACTATCTTTCTCTAGAGTTGGCTCGTTTAAATAATGAAGTTTACGTAGTAACCTTAGAATTTCCAAATGCTGCATCTGAGGAGCATAGAGAAAATTTGCATATTTACAGGGTTAATGTAGAGTTAGCATCATATGATTTCTTAACCTGGTGTTATGCTTTTAATCATTTTTTTGAAAAGAAAATTTCAAATCTCATGAAGGATATCGACATAATCCATGCCCATGATTGGTTAGTTTCTCCTTCTGCTATAATAGCAAAATACATGCTTAAAAAACCTCTGATAGCTACAATCCATAGCTTAGAAATAGGTAGGGTAGGTTCTTTATCTAATCCTTTATCTGTGGTGATTAATAATTTGGAATGGTGGCTAACTTATGAAGCTAGATTTGTTATAACAACATCTAGATCGATGAGGAATCAACTAATCGAACATTTTAAATTGCCTGAGTCAAAGATCTTTGTGATCAACAATGGCATTAACATAGAGGATTTCGAAATCGAAGCGAACAAGAAAGAAATTAAAGCGATGCTCGGTTTTGATTCTGACTTAAAACTTGTAGGTTTCATTGGCAGGATGGTGGAGCAAAAAGGACCTAGATACTTCGTTGAAGCCATACCCAAAATAATGAAGGAGTTCAGTCAAGTTAGATTTGTTTTGGTGGGAGATGGATGGCAATTGAATGAAATTAAGAACCTAGTATCTAGTTATGGTTTAAATCAGTTTGTTAAGGTCACGGGCTTCGTCTCTGATGATATGCTTAGGAGAATAATGAAATCCTGCGATATAATAGTAATCCCATCTATATACGAACCTTTTGGAATAGTAGCCTTAGAAGCTATGGCATTGGGAACAGTAGTAGTAGCCTCGGATGTGGGAGGGCTTAGTGAGATCATCGATGATGAAAAGGATGGAATAAAAGTCCCTCCTAGAAATCCAGATGCAATAGCTAAAGCTGTGATTAGGTTGCTTAATGATGAAAATTTGATGAAATTCCTTTCTGCTAACGCAAAAGAGAAAGTTAAGAAGTATAGCTGGAGGGAGGTAGCGCTAAAAACCATGGAAGTTTATAAAATAGTGTAATATGTTCAGAGAATTGTCTTTAGAGGAGAAAATATTGATGATTTTAAATTCCTTAGGTGCCAATGAGATCAGTAAAGCTAGATCTGTACAAGAAATAGCTTTATTGATTAACGTGAGTTTGGATGAGATAAACCCTGTATTGAACGTTTTGGTGGCTGAAGGATATTTAAAAAAGGAACGAGAAAGATTATACATAACTGATAAAGGGATAATGAAAATAATGCGTTCATTTAGCTAGCCATGGCAGTATTATCTGTTGAAGATTTGAAGAAATACATAACTTGCGAGCTAGGGATGGATGAAAAACAATACCAGATAAACGGAATAGATTTAAGATTGAACAAGGTATACAAATTCACCAGCTTCGCCAGTTTTTTAATAGAGGAGATCAAATTACCTCCTATAGAAGAAGTGAAATCTACTTTTATTGAAGGCAGAGAAGTTTATGTTTTAGATAAAGGGGCTTATTTAATCGAATTCTTTGAAACTATAGAAATTCCTAAAGACGCGGTAGGAATTTGCTTTCCTAGATCTTCTTTATTGAGATCAGGTTGTGATATAAGAACAGCTCTTTGGGATAGCGGTTATAAAGGTAAATCTAGAGCTTTGCTCGTTGTATATAATCCCATAATGCTAGAGAGAGGTTCAAGGGTAGCCCAAATAATATTTCTAAGGACTGAAAAAGCTACAGATAAAACATACTCTGGGCAATATCAATTTGAAGGGCTTAATCAAAAGTAATCTTTATTTATAGCGCCTTCTATCTATAACTGGATGAATAATATAATGAATAATATAAGAGGGTATTCGTGGCTAATAGGCGGTGCTCAGGGGACAGGAATAGAAAGAGGGGCTAGCATATTCATTACCGCTATGGCTTTATGGGGCTATCATGTTTTTGGTAATAGGGAATACTATTCAAATATAATGGGAGAGCATAGCTATTATTATGTTCGCTTTGATGAGAAACCTGTACGTTCTCATGTATGGAAATACAACATATTAGCAGCATATGATGCTGAGACTGTTTTTCGTCATAATCTTGAAGGAGTTAAAGGTTCCGTAATAATTTATAATGAAGCTCATAAAAGTATCAAACTAACGAATATACCCACGATCGAAGAAAGGTTGAAGAATGATTTGGTGTC
Source organism: Thermoproteota archaeon (assembly GCA_041641355.1). Taxonomy (GTDB): domain Archaea; phylum Thermoproteota; class Thermoprotei; order Gearchaeales; family Gearchaeaceae; genus DSFO01. Next base: position 3,910 of record JBEPYP010000125.1, read on the forward strand.
AAGACTAACTTCTAAAGGCTTGGGCATTACGCTTGCTGATGCTTTAAAAGAAGCTGAAATGGAAGGTATAAAGAGTTTACCGCTCAACTATTCTGAGATTCTCTCAAAGGTTTCAGCTAAGACAGGAGAAGGTCTTGCTGAATTATCTAGACT
>JBEPYP010000126.1:0-4041 GCA_041641355.1 Thermoproteota archaeon
TGGATTTATCATCTTCAAAACAGCTGAAGAGGAGATGTTTAAAGAATATGAGAGGAAATTAGAATCCATAAATAAGGCAATTAATTACAGGATTAACATTATTAAGATTAAGTTAGAGGAACCGTTCCTTCCCAAAAGTTTTGCTAACTTCATTTGGGGGAATGCATTAGAGGGGGACTTGATTGGAAAATTCGATGAAATATTTAACAAAGCGAAGAAAGCATTTAATGGAACGTTGAAGAAAATCGGAGAAGAAGAAGGTGGGCTTTTCAAAAGCGTTACAAAAAGGAGCGAGAGACGAACAGAAGGCGACGGACAAGAGTCAGATCTCCACTACGACATCAAGGTGTTCTTAGTAAGTTTTTTGACCAATAAACTAAGGGAAAAAGGCGAATTACCCAGTGCTTCTGAAGATATAGCGAAAAAAATTGAAGAAATAAAGAAAAAAATAAAGACAGAAGAACCTTTTAGAAATACCGATATTACTCCTGACGTCAGGATGGATGATTTAGAAGCATATGAAGTTGAAACATTATTTGGTGAAGGAGAACACGCTGATAAGAAAATTGACGAAACCATCAATAAATACGACAAGGTTACAAGTATACGAAAGGTCTATGTGGTCATGGATAATCTTGGATTCTTGATTCATCTAAAAGACCTGCTAATGAAAATGGAACACTTCAAAAACAAGAGGTTTGGTGTTGAATTCTGTACTTTAGACCTTAGGAATAAGAAGTTGATATCTCTGGCAGATTTCGTGGAGGAACTCAAGCGTTTCATGGAAGAAGTCAAGCGTTCTCGTTCTTTAGAGCGGTGATAAAACTCTAGGTTTTCAAGCCCACTTCAAGGAGAAGGAAGAGAATCACCTCTACCGTCGAAGAATCAAGAAAGGTTGCGGTTATACCATTATTTCAGCAAGAACAGGTTATAGCCAAGTCCGGTATTGACTCAGTTTATGAAAGTCTATCCTCGAGAGAGCAAACGAAAATGGATGTTGTTCTCTTTTCGCTTCGTGGTGATCTGATCAAGCTTATCTCTTAGCTACGATGCTTTAGGAAGCTGCAAAGGAAAAGCTGGCCGTTATCGTTTTAAGGCATACTAAAAGCGTAGCCACACTTTAGCATGTTCAGGCTACGAGATGGCTATTGAACTTAATTTGGAAGCCAAATAGATTGAGTAGATCTTGTCATAGATTAGGAGAGCAGATTCCCATGAGCATTAATGGAACCATAAATTTTTAGAAAGGTGGTTAGTTTACAGTTCAACCAAGTATTGAGAGAGAAAGGAATCTTAAAGTTACTATGGGGTAGGAAGTGTTAACATGGATTATTTTTTGAAAAATTTTCATTCCACGAATATAATTTTCTTATTAAGAATCTACTAAAGATAAGAAAACCTTTTTCTCAAAAGTGTAAACATTGTAATCACCTATCTGATCATTTTTGATAGGTCTAAAACCGACATTATTTATAGCTTTAACAATATTTTTAAGAATACTTCGATCTTCTTCATGCAAAATCACCGTGAAATATTTACCTGGTTTTAAAGCATGATGTATTCTCTTTGCCGCTTCTTTAAGCATCTTTATGTATGTGTCTAAGGTCTTTCCTTTTTTTGCATTTATAATTAATTCTCCGCAAAACTCAGTCCCCTTATAATTCGGTTGCAATATTCCAAATTTCCTCAAATTTCGATATTGAATCCCTAACTAAGTTCTGCTCAGATAATACAACATAACCTTCAATATTTTCATTGATGTAAATAATTCGTAACGTTAACAGTACCTCCAAAAATATTCAAGAGCTTTTGGTTGGGCATTTATTTGGAAAGGTACCATTCGCTTGACAATATCGAATAGATAAATGAGTGGAAATTATAGGGCCAGTACTTCTATTTTTTATCCGGTCAGTGTTGACTACTTTGTGGCTTTCGCGGCGGTTTCAACATTGTTGTTGCTACTATTATTCCGAGTATGGATAAGGTCATAACATAAGGGAAGACCGTGAGGTATGTTCCAAAAATATCTTTAGCTTGTCCTGCTAAGACATTGCCAATAAGCGCTCCCGCTCCATAAGCTGTGAAAACAAGTCCATAGTTACGGGCATAGTCTGTGGTTCCAAAGAAACTTGCGGTTGTAGTTGGAGCTATTGCGAGCCACGCGCCCAAGTTCATCCATAAAATCGCGAATCCCAGAGCATACGCTTGAATTGAAGCAGGATTTACAAAAATTAGCACAGAAGCTAGGAATATAAGAGTAAAAGACAATATTGAAGTCCTTTTTGGGCCAATCCTGTCAGTTATCCATCCAAATAGTGGACGTCCGAAGCCATTGCTAGCGGCAAACGGGATAATTAACATTGTTAATATCATGGATATTTCTTTTTCACTTATCGATGCATTTGCAGCAACCTCCAATCCTACAGGCTTTGCAACACCTATTGCCATAAGCCCCGCAAGGGTTCCAATGGTATAGCAAATCCATAAGGCATAGAATGAAGATGTTCTAACCATCTCGCTTCTTTTTAGTTCAAGAAGTGCGGCAGCTTTTGCTACCGAAGGAGTCCATCCTTTCGGCTTCCAACCAGTTGGAGGAAACCGCAGAGGTAGTGCGAATATAGCTATTAACACAAAGAAAGTAACTCCAAGAATCTTAAGTGTAGTTAGGACTCCAAAGTTTGCCATCAAGAGGTCTGTAATAGGGCCTATAACGGCTGCTGAGAAACCAAACCCTAGAACAGTTAAGCCTACAGCCAAGCCTCTCCTGTCAGGGAACCACCTAGCAGAAGTTACTATTGGAGCATTGTAAGCGATCCCTACACCGAGGCCACCTATTACTCCGTAAAGGAAGACCAAAGCCAGCGGTGAATTTGCATAAGATGCAAGGAACCATCCTAGACCAACGAAAACTGCTGCAAGTATCGTCATCTTTCTCGGACCATATTTTTCTATGTACCTGCCCATTAGAGGCATTGTAATCGCAAAAACGAATAAGAAAACTATAAAGGGAATCTGCATCTCGGTGAACGTAACCTTTAAACCGTAGCCGTGTGGTGGCGGAGCCTCGAAAACTTTCTTCAAAGGTATTGCAATTATGCTATAAGCATAAATTGCGCCGAGGAACAGCATTATTATCAATCCGCATGCTACTAGTAACCATCTTCTACGTTCTAATTCATAACTCCATAACATGAAGTTACGTAGTATGTAATAATAATTATAATATTATATAAAAATTTTCGTAGTATGTAATAGTAATAATAATTATAATATTATATAAATTATTATAATATTATATAAAAATTTCACCTCACCTTTTCTATTTTCTTCCGCATATCTTTCAAATAATCGAATATTCTTTCTTCTCCCCCCATGGCGAGAGCTATTTCTATTTCCTTCAAACTATCTTTCAAATCATCGAGTATTTTTCTATATTTTTCTAGTTTTTTAAAGGTTGTTCGATGTCATTTTCCATTTTGCTTCATCAAGATAGTAAGTTATCACTTCTATTTAAGAATCCGCTTGAAATTTGGCGGGCCCGATGGGATTCGAACCCATGACCTTACGCTCCGGAGGCGTACGCTCTTCCACTAAGCTACGGGCCCTATATATTATTATTCTTATTTCATTATGAATCTCATGTAGGGTTTTGGGCTTAGATTTATATCATCGCTTTTAAATGAATACGCATGCGCGAAGAGCCTAACTTTGCCATTATTCATTTATTGATCGATCATAAAGTTATGAGGGAAATACTGAATCGCCTAGAACTTGAGCTTAGGAGATTCGAGGATAAGGGAGAAATATCCATGAGCTTCATGCTCAGCTTCATAAACTTTTCTAGGAAATTCCTCGATAGATGCCATCGCAATAAGGAAGAGAAATGCCTATTCCCAGTATTGGAGAATTTAGGAGTTCGAAGGGAAGGAGGGCCTATAGGCGTCATGTTGATGGAGCATAAAGAAATCGAGCGGCTTATCAGCGAGATAGAGTCGAGGCTGAACGAATATTCTAATAATAAAGCAAGCGCCCCTAAGCTAA
>JBEPYP010000127.1:0-3965 GCA_041641355.1 Thermoproteota archaeon
TCAAGCGTAGACTATGTAGAGACTCTAATGGCTGCAGGTTTTAAGATAGATAATCCAAACGCAATACATACTTGTAGTTGCGGTTCTTCTTTCAGCGTTTAAATTTTCTTCTTTTTCTAATAATAAAGCTGCCTATTGTCAATATTATTGTGAGTAGCAATATTGTTGGTATCCATCTATAAATTATAAAGTCTTGATTTCTATTTTCATTACCGGGTATCGTTACGGAAACTACGTTAGATAAGTTGCTTTCACCAAATTCATTTATTGCAGATACAGCATAATAGTAAACCTTACCCCTAGTAATATTGTGGTCTATGAAGGATGTTTGATTTGCACCTACAAAGGCTATTTTTTCTAATTCACGTGGTCTTTCACCTCTGTATATGTTAAAACCTAGAGTAGGAATGAATAGATTCTCATTCTTACTCCAAAGTAACATAGGAGAATCATTTATCGCTACTATAATAGTAGGTGAAGGAGGTTTTGTAGGTGCTAGTGTAGTGTTTACATAAACGATCTTCTCTGTATTGATTACTTTATTTTGAGTGGATCGTACTTCAAGGGCTAATCTATAATTAGCTGCAGGTATATCGCTGAAAGAGAAACTGGTTATCAAACCTTTCCTATTTTCCAGGCCTGTTAGCAGCGTAAAGGTTCTTGGGTATTTCGATACCATTGATATTTTCAGCTCGAACATCTTGAGTTTTTCGCTTGTACTAGATATTACTGCTGCTATTCCCTCGATTTCAAACGTGGCTATCGTGCCTAGCGTGAATACGTTCGCCTTATTTATTGAAGCTATATAAGCAATTGCGTTGTCTTGAGTTATTATATCATTTAAATTAATTATAAGAGTATTTTTTGCTATTAACTGAACATTATTTTGTAAAAATACTTTACCTACAATAACACTTTCTATTATGCTAATTTTAGCATTATTTTTTGCTTTTATAAAATTTATATTATTTATATTAATTGCTTCTATATTAACATTATTTGAAGCATAAATGCTAATATAAGAAGAGTTGAAAATTCTTCCATTATATGTTGAATAGTGAAGAGCCCATTCTAGTATTTCAGTCTGAAATAATGTTATTCTTATTCCTGAAACTTCAAATTGAGCTTCTCTTTGAAATCCGCCATGAAGGCCTCTTATATCTTCAGTCACGTTCATTATGGCGATCTTTAGCTGGTATAAGTATGCTATCCTTAAATTCGTCTTGTTTGTGATTCTAATTTCGGGAGGTAAACCTGGAGGATTAAGATAACTATTATAGATCTTTACATTTACTTTTGTCATTTGCATATCAAGAATAATAGAAGGATCCCAGTAGGAAAGAAAGCCTCTGGGGATGTTCCCAATGTTCACAATAGGTAGCGACGGAATCTCTATACTTATAGCCAACTTAGAACCCGAAATTGTGGCGTTAAACTCTTGATCTCTTATCAGCAAGATGAATCCGGTGCTATTGTCTACTATTAAATTAGAGTTTGAAGAAGGTATTAAATAGACTGAACCATAGAAGTCTGTACGAACTATTCTCGAATTAGCTGATTCTCCTATAGTTATCTCTAAATTTGTCGAATTTAGTCTTGAGTCGATGAAGAGCGATTTTGAATTTCCTTTAGCAAATATGAAACTGTCATAAGGGAAAGTTAAACTTGAATTATTGATCTCCAATACACTTGCATTTTTCACATATATACCGTAATTTATAGTTATGTTAGAATTGATCATAGTCAATCTCGAGTTGTCGCTGAGATCGATTTCGCCTAAAACCTTAAGGTCATTAACGTTCTCTATCTCAAGCACTGAATTATTCTTCAAAGAAACCCCACATAGAATCTTATTCGTGTTTAATGTGAGTTTCTGATTTGAAGTTAACGTTAAATATTCGCAGACGTTGCTTGTTTGTACATTAGGGAATAAAGGGAGTATGAGTAATAACAGCAATACTAATGAATATTTCATCTTGATTTAATTCCTTGACTTAATTTAAATTTAAGGCGGCAGCAATACTAGGTTTTTACATACATTACATCTGTAAACAATCCAAACCCCTTCAGTACCTACTTTCTCTTTCTCTGTTATTTTGCCGCAAAATTGACAATATGATCTTATTTTCTCCTCACTCATTTGTTTTCTTACGAAATCTTATCAAAAGAAGATCAGAACCCGAGGAATATCTTATATCACATATGTTGCATTCGTCTATATTCAAATCCTTCTCGAAAAATTTATGAATATTACATAATTCTCTCGTCTTTATTATACGGTCTATTAATTTAACGATGTTGATGATCAGTTCTTCCTTACTTATATTATTTGAGGCAAAATCATCAGCTATTTTATATATAGCCTCGATTTCCTCATAAGACAATAACTTTTTAGTTATTCCTCTTTTATCTGATAAATAGTAACTTATAGCAGCTTGGGTTACGCCTAAAATGTTGGCAACTTCCTTTTGATTAAGATGATGAGTTTCTACTAACCGCTTAGCTATGCAGGCTCTTATTACAGGATAAACTGCCTTTGTTATTATCTCGTCAGGCATTAACTTGGGGATAGCCACTATTTTTATTATGTATTGCTTATTTTTAAGGTTATTGAAAGAGGTTATTGAAAGATTTAAATAGAGGGTCAGGTTAGTGTTAATACTGAGTATGTTTTACACATTAAAAATCTATCTAAAAACTGTTTCATTGCTAGCGTTACTCGGTGCTATACTAGTAGGCATAGGCTACTTAATAGGAGGGATAAGCATCGCTTTCTATTTCCTTATATTAGCTTTGCTACTCAATCTGGTTTTCTATTTCATTTCAGATAAAATAGTGCTTGCAAGTACGGGTGCTAGAATAGTAAGTGAAAGTGAAGCGCCTAGACTTCATAGAATCGTAGAGAACTTATCTATGAAAGTGGGGATTAAGAAGCCAAAAGTAGCTATCGTCAATTCCCCTCAACCTAATGCTTTCGCTACAGGGAGGGGTCCAGGAAGTTCTGTTGTGGCAGCTACCACAGGATTACTCACCTTGATGAACGATGAAGAAATCGAAGCGGTGATGGCTCACGAAATAGGACATATAGTTAATAGAGATGTATTGATTGCTACCATCTCTGCTGCAATTGCCTCTGCAATAACTTGGTTGGCTTATTTCTTATTATTAGTAGTATTAGCTAGAGGAAGGAATGGTGTAGAAATGGCCTTAGCACTATCAACATACATACTAGCCCCTCTAACCGCTTCTCTAATTCAACTTGCAATCTCTAGATCTCGAGAGTATCTGGCTGATTATACATCTGCCAAACTAACAGGCAAGCCCCAGAATTTAATAAGCGCCCTGCAGAAAATAGAGAGATATATAATGTCTGGTTCAAGACTAGACGCTCCTCAGACCACCGCATCATTATGGATTGCAAACCCATTTAGAAAAGGTATAAGCGGTGAAGATGTAGTTGAGTGGTTCTCAACGCACCCACCTACTAAGAAAAGAATAGAAAGGTTAAAGGAAATCGCTAAAGAAATGGGGATTTATATATTGTGAAGATAAAAGTAAATGAAACCTTTATTTTTAAAGAAAAAATTTCTTTAAGTTTTTTTAACAAGAAAATTAGTGAGATAAATATAGATCCTGATAAAGAAATTCTTGAATTGAAGAAAATAATTCTTAAAAAATATAAGTTGGATGATGTTGCCGATTTTTTTAGGATTATTTACAAAAATAAAGAAATCCCTGATAAAACAACTTTAAAAGAAGCGCAGGTAAAAGAAAACACTGTATTATACATAGTCTGTAAAGATGTGAGGGCGCTTGAGGAATTGCTAAGAAAGAAAGGACTTTTATGATTTAAAAAGTAAAAATATAATGTGAATTTTGCCAATTTATGGGTATGGAAATATGTTAAAGATAAGCTCAATTGGTATTATGAAGTTTCTCTAAATATAAAACCTGCAAAATATTTG
>JBEPYP010000128.1:0-3964 GCA_041641355.1 Thermoproteota archaeon
CCGTTAGGATATATCGCATAGAGCTTCCCTTCATAGCTACCAATGTATATCGTCCCGTCTTTGGCTATTGCTGGTGAAGAAATCACGTAAGAATCCAACGATGTTATCCATTTAAGATCCTCTGCTTGTGATCCTACATAGGGTGACTGGCCAGTATGCAGAAGATTTTGTCTGAACATGGGCCAAGGGGAATTAGGGTCTAATTGTTGAAGTGAAACGTCTTCTAATAAACTGTCTGCACTTACCCAAACAAAAGAGAAAATCGTGAAGAACAATATAGAAACCAAGTAGATGGAGGCTCTTTTAGGTATTTTTTCTTCCCCGTTAGTTTCATATTCAGCCTTATGTTCTAGTTCTTTGATTTTAGTCCTTGTTAAATTATTCATTAGGCTAAATTAACCTCTAGGAATAAAAGTTTTTCAAACTAACAACGCTAACTTCGATTACAAAACTTGGTTTCAAAAGTTAACCAAACTTGGAAGATCTTTGATATGTTCACTGTTTTTGAAAACCGGTTATGTTAATTGTATAAACTGGTCTCATCAAATTGCACCTAAGATCAAGACTGTAGTGAATAATTCATGCCTAATCTATGCTGCAATCTATCATTCTTATGTTACAGTTCAGAATACTTTGTTTATCGAACATTTTTGCCTTAGGATGCATACTTAGTTTTAAACCCAAAAACCTATATTTCAATATCTGCGAAGACCAGTTAATGTACAATTCCTACGAATAATGCTGCAATAGGATGCTTATTCCTGTAATGAATAACCGTCTCAGTTAAAGCAAATCCAGAAATAACTTGATCGAAATAAGAACTCAGACAATTGTTATGCTTATGAGCATTTCTATAACTGGATCTTCTGGAGCAGGTTTGTTATAAAAACGTTACAATATGAATAAATTAAACTTATGGTTATCCCAGATATGTCTTCTTAATTACGGGATTTTCTCTTGCCTCTTCAGAACTAGCTTGGAATGCTACCCTTCCAGTTTCTAACAAATAAATCCTATCCGCAATCTCCAAAGCCTTTCTTACGTTCTGCTCAGCTAAAAGTATCGTTACTTTTTCTTCTTTTAACCTGTTTATCATCTTGAATACTTCATCTACTATCTTAGGCGCTAAACCCATAGAGGGCTCGTCCATTAACATTAACTTAGGATTGTTCATTAGAGCTCTGCCTATAGCTACCATTTGAGCTTCACCTCCGCTCAAAGTCCTAGCCATTTGTTTTCTCCTCTCCTTAAGTTTAGGAAATAGATTATAGATCATTTCCAGACGTTCTCTTATGTTCTCCTCTTTCCTAACTGCATATGCCCCTACAATGAGATTCTCTTCTACTGTTAGATAGGGGAAAAGCCTTCTCCCCTCAGGAATATAACTTATGCGCATTCTAGACCTAATCCAAGCAGGTAAATTACTTAAATCTAAATCTCCAAACAATATCCTTCCCTTCAAAGGCTTAACGAAGCCCATTATAGTTCTCAGCAAAGTAGTTTTACCTGCGCCATTTCTGCCTAGCACGGCTACCACTTCGCTATTATTTATTTCTACCGATACATCATCCAAAGCTAGTATCTTGTCATAATATACTGTTAAGCTTTCTGCTTTAAGCAACATATTTTTCACCAAGATAAGCTTCTATTACTCTTTTATCCCTAACCACTTCTTCAGGTTTTCCCTCAGCTATCAATTTACCGAAATCGAGTACGTAAATTCTATCGGATAGTTCCATTGCAAAAGGAACGTTGTGCTCTACTAAGATTATAGTTAGATTTTTCGCTCTCAATTTTCGAATAAGACTTTTTATTTCTTCTATTTCAGATAAACTCATTCCTGATACTACTTCATCGAGTAAAATCAACTTAGGGTTCATAGCCAAGGCTCTAGCTATTTCTAGCCTTCTAAGATGACCTATAGGTAATGTTTTAGCAGGCTTATCCAACTCCTCCTTAAGCCCTACTTCTTCGATTATCTCCAATGCCTTCTTCAATAAGTTCTCCTTTTCCCATCTTTCCAGAAATTTAAACCCAGAATAATTATTATAACCGCATGCCGTTAGCACATTCTCTAGAACCGTCGCTTCTTTTAAATTTCGCACTATCTGAAAAGTCCTAGCGATACCCATTAAGGCTATTTTAAAAGGAGGTAATGACTGTATTTCTTTTCCTTCGAATATTATCTTCCCCCTCGTAGGCTTTATGAAACCAGTAATCAAATTAAAGAGTGTGGTTTTACCCGCACCGTTAGGACCTATAATTCCTAATAGTTCGCCTCTAAAGACCTCGATGTTAAGATCATCGATTGCCTTGATACCTCCAAAATATTTAGTTAAATTCAAGGTTTTAAGGATTATTTTGTCCATATTCTCTTCTTTTCGCTCAAACCTAACCATTTTCTCATGACATTTTGCTTACCAGCTATACCTTCAGGCATGAAGATCAGCACTAGTATTATGATCAGTGAATAGAAAGCAAGCCTATATTCCATTAGAGGTCTGAACAATTCTGGAAAAAGAACTACTATGGCTGAACCTATCAAAGCACCGATTATCGAATCTAAGCCACCTAACACGCTCATGGACAGTATTTTTATCGAATTAACGAAAAGGAAGCTTTCATAGCTTATCGATGTTTGGAAATGAGCAAGTAAACTTCCGCTGAATCCAGCTAATGCGGTGCCTATCGCAAAAGCCAGTATCTTATATTTCCTCACATCTATTCCCATACTTTGAGCGACATCCTCATCCTCGCGTAGTGCTTCAAAGGCTTTCCCTATCCAAGACTTCTTGATCCAAACAGCTCCTAACATGGCCAACACTAATACTGCATAAACAAATAAAGCGAACCATACCTGAGATAATTTATAACCTAAAATCTCAGGATAAGGAATACCTATGATGCCTGTAGAACCTCCGAAAATTTCATAATAAGAGAATATGCCTACGACTATGAAGTTGAAACCTATTGTGGTTATCGCCAAGAAGTCATGCCTTAATCTTATGCTTATCACACCCAAAATTAAACCTATTAGAAGAGAAACCAAGCCTGACATGAAAAATCCCGCTATAAAAGGGAAACCTAACTTCATAGTTAAGATTACAGAAGTCATAGCACCTATTCCTAAAAAAGCTGCTTGTCCTAAATTGATCTGACCTGCAAACCCCATCGTTATATTCAAACCCAATGCTGCTATTGAATATACGCCCACCAAAGTCAGAAGTGTTATATAATATTCAGTTACCATTTTAGCTCACTCCATCTTGCCCAATAACCCTTGAGGTCTGAATATTAGCAACAATATCATGATTATGAAAGCGAAGGCCTCGGTGGGCAACACTTGGTTGAAGAAAGCAGAAAGGAAAGCTTCAGATATACCTAGTATAATGCCTCCCAGAATCGTACCCGGTATGCTTCCAAAACCTCCTAATAATATCACTACGAGCGATTTATAGGCAACTATCTCTCCCATGTAAGGTTTAACACTATAATAATAGATGCCTACTAACATCCCTACCAAGCCTGCTAGTGCAGAACCTATTATGAAATTGAAATCTATGATTCTATTCTTGTTTATTCCATTCGCTTCAGCTGATTCGATGTCTTGAATCAACGCCCTCGAAGCAAGCCCTATCAATGTTTTATTGAGCAACAACCATATCGCAAGAGTGAGCGAGTATATTATTCCCATGAAGAGTATTTGATATTGAGTTATCAAGATAGGTCCTAACGTGAAAGAATAATTCGGAATGTCCACGCTAAAAGATTTTGGCTCATGACCCGCCAAATTAGCTATGCCTTCTTCTATTAGAATAAATAAAGCTATGCTGATCATCAAAGGTACATACCGAGGTTTATTGAGGAGAGGTAAGTAGAGCAATCTCTCTATAGCTAAGCCTATGATTGCAGAACCGGTAGCTGCTACGAGAAAAGCTAATAGTAAGTTATTAGATGCAGAATA
>JBEPYP010000129.1:0-3942 GCA_041641355.1 Thermoproteota archaeon
AGCGCGGTACTTGGCGAAATATTAATGATCTCAGGAATAATCCAGATTTCAAGAGGTTTCCTTTCTTTGAGCAAAGAGAAAATTAAAGGTCGGAATCTTTATTTCGTCTCCAGCTTATCCCTGATCGTTTTAGCAATTCTCATGTTATTTGAATTTTTCATTTTGTTATTTTATATAGGCCTAGGTTTGGATCTGGTTTCATATTTAGGATTCCTTCAAGCATTATCGTTAGGCTCTAATAGCGGGGAGTTTAGCATTAATTTTGCCAAAGTCATATTGATCTTTGCAGCGATAGTTACTTTAATCCTTATCGCTTCTTTTAATTCTTTAGGCAACGAACTGGAAGAAAGAAGATTGAATAGAGATTCTTTGTTCTTGATTTCCATCTTATTTTTCCTCATAACGCTCTATTTCGGTTTATACTCAATATCGAATATAGACGGCTATCTTAGACCTCTCCTTTTCTTTATTATAAACCTATACTACTCAAGTAATTATCCATTACTTGCGATAGGCTTGATAACCATCTCTTCGAGTATATACGCCGTACTAAGAGTTTACTTAGCTATTGGCGATGTCGTTCAAAGAGAATTCAAGAAGAAATATAATTTACCTTATTAAGTAGTACTGCGACAGAACTTTTCCTATTACTAAACTACTACTCTTCGAGCTTCAACTCAGATAGATCATGTGTAACTCATCTTACTAAACCGTTAATCTAAGGGAAGCGTTCAATGGAAATACTTAAAGAATATGCATAATGAAGTCAAGCTAAAACCCCCTCTTGTTACCCCAAATCATTATGTGGAGTCTAGGGGTAAATCTAAAACCGTATTTTTTACATTCTTCCACAAGCCAAGAACTCCTTTTCTCCAAAGTTTCCTTATCAACGCCCTCAGGCATCAAGAAAACTTTGTTTTTATCGATATTGAAATCCTTAACAATGCAAAGAACTTCCTCCAAATCTTCCTCTTCTTGAATCACGAATTTGAAAACGCAATTATCTAGCTTAGAAAAGACTTTTAAAGCTTCAGGTCTTATTCTTTGTTCAAGTTTAACTTTAGAATTGGATAGCTTGGGAGAAACTGTGAACAGATCTATGAGATTTAGCAATTCCTCATCGGGAGCTATCGTCCCATTGGTTTCTATTTCTACATAGTAATCTCTTTCTTTTAAAACTCGAATCAATTCAGAAAGTTTTGATTGATGGACCAACGGTTCGCCACCTGTTATTACTACGTTTTTACAACCATATTTTGAGACGATTTCCACTATTTCCTTTACAGAAAGCGAGACGAAATCTATTCCTTCTTTAGCCTTGAATTGATTTTTCCATGTATATTTAGTATCGCACCAAATACAGTATAAATTACAATAATAAAGTCGTATAAAAACTGAAGGTTTACCTAAATTTAACCCTTCGCCTTGAATAGAAAAGAAAATCTCAGAAATAGGAAGCATAAAAAAATTAATTATTTAAAAATTTTAAGCTTTGAGACTTTCTTCGTAACCTTTTTGAGTTAAACCTATAAGTGCATTTCTTTTCCCTACTCTTACTATTAAACCTTTTGCTTCAAGCTTTCTTAATGTATAATAGGCTGTTATTTTATTCAAATTTAATTCTTTTACAAAATCAAGGAAATATACTGGTTCTCCTTTTTCTCTTAACCATTTTAATATTTCAATAGCAGTTGCCGTTAATGGTTTACCATAAGTTTGAGATACTTCTTTCATCGTTAACCATTTACCTTTAACATATACCTTTTGTTCTTCTTTTTCTGATTTTTGCACTGTCATATTTAACAATTTTTAAATAATCCTATATATAAATTTTTAAACTAATAAAACACTATAACGAAGAAAAGCTTATATAGTTCTATAGGATATTATAACCTTTTCAAGAACATGCTTAGGTACTGCTCCAATCAATCTGTCTATGTATTTTCCTTTCTTAAAAATTAGTAGTGTAGGAATTGCTTCTATCAAAAATTTTTGAGCGATTATAGGATTTTCATCAACGTTTAACTTCCCAAAAAATACATCTGGATATTTAACTGCAAGCTCTTCTATGATGGGTGCAATAAAGCGACAGGGCATGCACCACTCAGCCCAACAATCTACTATAGCAAGATCTGCTTTAGATATCTCATCATAGAAGTTCGAAGAATCTAACTTGAATACTTTACCGTATTTAGGCCTTTCTACCCTTTGCGGTCTTTTTAAAAGATCCCTCATTTTCTTTTCTAATATCCTTTCTAATTCTGGATCCCGTTCTCCTTCCATATCCCTTTATTTTTTAAAACCCCAATTTAAGCCTTATTAAGACTTATTTACTCACTTATTTTTATATAAAATACTTGCAAATTTAAATTAAAGAGGGTCGTTGTTTTAAACATCAAAAAATGGAACGTATAAAATCAAAAATTAAGAAAACATAATTTTAAAGAAGTAAAAAACTAAGAATTTAGATACCGAATAATCGTTTGAAATAAAGCTTGGCTATTTTCAGAGTTATATCGATGACGTCCTTCGGATTTTTGCCAAACACATAACATATAGGTTCTAGACCTTTGCCTCCCTTATCTATCAATACCTGCGGAAGCTCCCTTTCTCTTAAGAATCTTTTAAATGCATCTAAGACAGGATCTTCGCTCTTCTTCTTAGGAAAATTAAAATCATAGATTAAGCCTAAGCTTTTGATTATCTTCAAAATTTCAGAATTGTATTTTATGCATATGCAACATCTAATTTCGCTCTTCTTTTTATTAGCCTCCAAAAGCATGTTTGCTAAGTGAGTAGAAACACCAAATTCGGGCTCTGAGATAACCTTGGCTGAATTCTTGTATTTTATTATTCTTCCTGGGAACGAAAGCACATCCTTTAAGTTTTGTGGATTTGGAAAAGAATAGGCTATATTTGAGAATACCTCAGGTATAAGGAAATAAAATTCGGGTGATGATAGTAAATTCTCTGTTTCTTTCTTTAATTCTTGTATCATCTTATATCTTTCATTCTCTATTCCAGCGAATGCGGACTTGACGCATATATCACAGTTTGGGTCCAATCCGGCTTTTTTTACGTGATACTTACATATGAACCCTGAAGAAAATTGATTTAAGAAGAAGTTTCTTATCGACCTCATGATAAAGATTTCATCTATAGAACTTTCTTCAACAATGCTGAACACCAAATACTTAAAACCATCTATATCTATTCCCATTTCTCTTAACTTAGAATAAGCAGATTCGAGATCCTTCTTTAAATAAAAACTAACCATCGCTTGGGTGACACCTAACAATTTGGCTATTCTCAATTGACTATGACCTTTTTCGCTGAGCTTTTTAGCTAATACTATTCTAATGTAAGGCAACATTTCTTTTGTGAAGAACTCCTCAGGGAAAAACATTAATAAATAATTTATAAAAGCGACTTATATTGATGTAGTTATGTCGCAACCTTGGTATCTTAGAAAGGAGTACGTTGAGACCTACGAGAGTTATTACGAAGGAAAATATAGAAAAGCTGTAGAATTGGAAAAAGAACTGCTTGCCGATTCATTAAAGAAATTAGGCGACGTAAAAAGTATTCTAGAAGTGGGATGCGGAACTTCTTATTTTACTAGATGGTTCGAAAAAGAACTCAATCTTTACTCAGTCGGTTTGGATATTTCAGAACTTATGTTAAAGGAAGCCAAGAAGAGATGGAGAGGCGATTTAGTTTTAGGGGAATCCCACTTCTTACCTTTCAAAGATAAATCCTTCGATGCAATAGTTTTTATTACATGTATGGAATACATGCCGAAACTTGAAGATGTTATAAGAGAAGCTGCTAGAGTTTCTAGAAAAGGATTAGTTTTGGGGTTGATGAATAAATGGAGCTTACCTACCATCAGAAGAATAATACAGATAGCCTTAGGAAAGAACCCTTTTTATACGAATACCA
>JBEPYP010000130.1:0-3941 GCA_041641355.1 Thermoproteota archaeon
CTATGAAATAGTAAAAGTCTATCCAAACATTACAGTAAAAATTGACAAATTTGAGGACATACAATCACTTGTTGTCTCAAAAGATCCTAATATCTCTATTGAGAAGATTAATAATCTATACGCTACGATATACATTGATTCAGTATCATTCATGTCCCGCTATTTTAGGTACTCACCTACGATAAAACTCAAGGAAGCTCCAGGCTATCGTATTCGAACAAAATCCATATCATTTTCGGTTGAAGCACAATGGCTTACTGATTTTATAAGAAACCTACTCGAAAAAAATAAAGAAGCCTTTACATGGATATTTACAAAGTTTTACATCCAAAAGAATTATGACGTTAACGACCTTGAACGAGTCGCTTCATTTTTCTGGAATAGCATTAGTTCTAAGAAAGACGATAAGCTTTCAAGGTACAAGAAGGAGTTGAACTCAGCCAAAGTTACAAATGAGCTTGTAGAATTTGCAGCCAACGTTCTCTTACACAGTTTTGCACACCTCTTACATCAAGAGGTTGTTTCAGTCCTACAAACCTCGCCTGATAATATTATTTATGCGTATACGACAAAGCCTGGAGAAGATGGTAAATACAGAATATTTTTGTTTGAGAATGCTGAAAGAGGCTTAGGTCTCACAGAATCCTTTTCAGCTCAAGTTATTAAAGTAGGTCCTAGTTATGTGAAGGATCTGGCAAAAAGAATTTTAAATATTCTTTTACAATGTTCTAAATCAGGTTTATCGTACATATCTGTACAGGGAGCCAGCAAAGAGGTAATGACAATATGGGATAGGGTTAATGAATACAACAAACACTTTCAAAATTCTTATGGCGTTACGGTACCAGTAGAGTTCTCACGATACATATTAAGTAGATATGACCCGCAGACAAGTCAACTTATCGAGAGAGAAGATGTTGCGCCCTACATGGATGATATCTTAGCTTCTACACCCTTATGTTGGGATGGATGCTACCATTGCGTGAGGCTTGAGACCAATTGTCATGAGAGACCATATGAACAAATATTTTCTGTAAGCAAGCTGCTTCTAACGGCATTCTTAAATGAAATATTGGAAACCTTTAAACCATCTACCGAAACACCTCCAAAAGCTGCAGTAATAGAAATTGGCAAAGCAAAACAGCTTTTCAACTATCTAACAGGTGCACGTGAGATTGTTAGGATAACATCGCCCTGGATATCAAGAGAAGTAGCAAATGCAATATGTGACATAGCTAGAAAGCAGAAAATTAATTTTCAAATAATAACATCAGCAGATACTACTGTTGAAACTCATAAAAAGGCCATTCAAGTGTTCAAAAATGCTGGTTTAAAAGAAGTTGAAGTCAAAATCCTTAAAGACAAGCTCGTTCATGCGAAGATGATAATTGTAGATGAGAACCTCTCCATCATAGGTTCTGCGAATCTTACGTTGTCAGGACTTTATGAAAATATTGAAGGCTATGTCGTATTATCTGAGCCGAACTTAGTTAGGGATTCGATATCGAAATTTGAGGAACTTTGGAATATGGCAACCGAATTATAAGGGGACTGAGTTTTGTGGAGAATTAATTATGTCAACTAATTTAGTTATCAGATACTGGGGTAGAAAGCCTTATGAACTTGCTAAACGATACATAAGTCACTACTCTAAGCCCTGGGAAATTGTAGCTGATACATTTGGTGGAAGTGGAACTTTTGTTGAGGCTGCATTAGAACTTGGTAGAAGGGCCGTTTATATCGATCTTAATCCTTTCGCTGAACTTATAGCCCACGCCCTGATAGAAGGCTGTGATCTCCATGAGTACCAGCAAGCAATTCAAGCAATCCTTTCAAGGAATACGGTGCTTGTTAAGATTAAAGGGAAACGAGTTAATGTAAAAACTAGGAAGCTCTTTTATGTTAAATGCATATGTGGAAGAAATGTTGAGGCTAATTTTGTTACTTTTACGAGGGTCTATTGGATTTCTTCAGATAATTTCCCTAATTTAAAGGGAATAAAATATAAGATCGCCCAAATAATTTGCGAGAAAGGTCAAATAACTCACGATGAACTACGCAAATTGAACGAAAACGTGACCACTCAGTCATTGACAAGTGCTATAAAATGGCTAGTTAGACGAAATATAATTAAGGAAAGGGAAGTACCGCTACGCGCTAAATTGGTAAAACCTTGTAAGTGTGGCCGCACAGAGATTGAATTCCGCAATAAAAATATATGGACAATCAAAGGACCTATTGAACCTTTTTACTGGTATCCAAAAGATGAGCTACGATATAAAAACGGAAAATCCTTCTTAAAGAAGAGGGATGTTTCAAGCGTTGATGAATTTTTTATGGACAGATCGCTTGCTTTATTGTCAGCAATATGGCATGATATATGTTCGATTAGGGCTGAAAAAAGTGTAAAGAGATGTCTGCGCTTAACTTTTATGGCAACTTTAGCTAGAAGCAGCAAAATGTGTAGAGCATCTGGTGGAACATGGCCGATTAATAGTTACTGGATTCCGAGGAACTTTATCGTTAAGAATCCATACGTAGTATTTGAAAATGCGGCCAATCGCTTGATTAACTTTCTAATAAAAAAGAAGAGAAAGTTCAGTTGCGGTAAATTGAAAGATGTAATACAGCATCGCGCGGATGTAACATTTCTAATCGCTGACTCCACAAAGATAAACCTGCCAAAATCTTCGTTAGATTACGTCATAATCGATCCACCTCATACAGATGAAGCACAGTTTTTTGAACTCAGTTTATTTTACACCGCTTGGTTAAGAAAACGACTTCAGTTCGAGAATGAATTAATTATAAATGCAAAACAAGGAAAGACCTTAGACACATACATAAAGATGCTTAAAGAAGCGGCAAAGAGAATACATCATGCTTTAAAGCCAGGTAAATATTTCACGGTGATTTTGCATGAAGAAGATCGAAGTATTCTTAAAAATATTGTTAAAGCTATAAGTAATGTCGGTTTTAGACTTATCAAAAATGATCAGATAGGTGATTACAATGTTTACACTTTCGAGAAAAAGGTTTTCTTATCTTTAGTAGATTCTTAATAAGAAAATTAATTCGTGGAATGAAAATTTTTCAAAAAGTAATCCACGTTAACACTTCCTACCTCATAGTAACTTTAAGATTCCTTTCTCTCTCAATACTTGGTTGAACTGTAAACTAACCGCCTTTTTAAACAAAATTTATTGCTCCATTAATGCTCATGGGAATCTGCTCTCCTAATCTATGACAAGATCTACCCAATCTATTTGGCTTCCAAATTAAGTCCCATAGCCATCTCGTAGCCTGAACATACTAAAGTGTGGCTACGCTTTTAGCATGCCTTAAAACGATAACGGCCAGCTTTTCCTTTGCAGTTTCCTAAAGCATCGTAGCTAAGAGATAAGCTTGATCAAATCACCACGAAGCGAAAAGAGAACAACATTCATTTTCGTTTGCTCTCTCGAGGAGAGGCTTTCATAAATTGAGTCAATACCAGACTTGGCTATAAACCTGTTCTTACTGAAATAATGGTATAACCGCAACCTTTCTTGATTCTTCGACGGTAGAAAGTGATTCTCTGTCTTCTCCTTGAAGTGGGCTTGAAAACCTAGAGTTTACATCACCGCTCTAAAGAACGAAAACGCTTGACTTCTTCCATGAAACGCTTGACTTCCTCCACGAAATCTAACAGAGATATCAACTTCTTATTCTTAAGGTCTAAAGTACAGAATTCGACACTAAACCTCTTGTTTTTGAAGTGTTCCATTTTCCTTAGCAGGTCTTTTAGATGAATCAAAAATCCAAGATTATCCATGACCACATAGACCTTTCGTATACTTGTATGGTCGTATTTATCGATGGTTTCGTCAATTTTCTTATCAGCGTGTTCTCCTTCACCAAATAATGTTTCAACTTCATATGCTTCTAAATCCACTCTGACA
>JBEPYP010000131.1:0-3909 GCA_041641355.1 Thermoproteota archaeon
GTTTAGGGCATTATGCGGTTCAAATAGCTAAATCCTTTGGTTATAAAGTCGTAGGTATCGATGTGGGTGAAGAAAGAATTAAGTTTGTGGAGAAAATAGGAGCAGATTGGGCTGTAGAAGTGAAGGACGCTGTAAAGTTCGTACAGGAAAAGTTAAATGGTGTTTATGCCTCAGTTGTGACTGCTAATAAACTTGCTGCTTATGAACTCGCCTTAAAGATCATTAAGCCTAGAGGAGCTTTAGTAATCGTAGGAATTCCTCCTAGCATAGAAGGTAATCTTCCCATAACTCCTGCGAACATCCTATTTTTGGGTGTAGAAATAATACCTTCTATAACTGGGAATGTGGTTGATATGGATGAACTTTTCAGCTTGGTCTTAGAGGGAAAGGTAAAGGGCCATATTTCAAGGATATCCAGCTTAGACGAGATCAATAACATACTTAAAGATCTAGAAGAAGGTAAGTATTGGGGTAGAGCTGTCGTAACTGTCGACTAAATTTTTAAATAATTAGAAATTTTTAAAACAATATTTTTTATCATAAAGAAAAGGTAGGAATTCGTTAGGATTGTCGCTTTTACTAAGAAACTATTAGAAGAAAATCATAAACCTGCTTTAGTAACAGATTTCCAAAAAGCGAAAACATAACAAATCTCTTCCATCAGTATTCGCAGTTTAATAAATATAAAATTACGCTAACAATAATTTTCCTTAAAACAATACAACCGAAGTTTTACTGAACACTCTTAAATCGTTGCTTTTAAACATATAAGCTAATAGAGAAAATTAATCTCATGTCTTTAGTTCTATCTTCTGACAATCTAAGAATTCACGTGATAAAACTTAGAAAAGGAGAAGACATAATAGAGCAGATCAAAGAGATTGCCAAAGAACTCAGAATAAAAGCTGGTTTCTTTTTAGGAATAGGAGCTTTTGAAGAATTACATGTAGCATTTTACGATCAAGAAAACAAAAGATACGAAGAAACAGTCTTCAGAGAAAAGCTTGAGATGACTAGCGTGATAGGGAGTATAAGCATGGATGGCGATGAATTCTTCATCCATTGTCATGTTAATGCAACTGGCAAAGACAGTAAAGCTTTAGGGGGGCATGTTCTAAAAGGAAGTAGGACCTTTGCGGGGGAAATATTCTTAATAGAAATCGTGGGCGAAGAGATCCGCAGAGTTTACGATGAAAGTTCAGGATTGAAGCTGATTTCTAAATAGAACCTATGAAGCGTTATTGAAGGAGAACTTCTAGAGAGGCAGTCTGGATTGTTTAAAGCTCTTGATTATTTTATCAGGATAATCGGTAGCTATCCAATCCACCTTGAGTTGCTTCATTCTACTCATATCTTCTAAGGTATTAACCACCCATGCGATGACTTCAATTCCTAGCTTATGTGCTTCTTCAACGAGCTCTAGATCTATCATATCTATCCTAGGTAAAATGTAATCAGGAATAAAGCTTTTGTACATATCTTCGATCTTGAAGGGCCTACATACGAATATTGTTCCAATCTTAAATCCAACTTCCTTTGCTCTAGGCAATATTTGATGATAAAATGATATTAGAATTGCCTTATCCCTTAAGCCATGGGAATTAATCGTATCAATTACCTTATCTATCGTATCTACTTCTTTCAATTCGACTAAGAAGTTTTTATCTGTATTTTTAAGAAATTTCAACGCCTCATCCAAGGTAGGAATGGGTTCGCCTTTAACTCTGAGCTTTTTCAATGAAGGTAAATCTATATCCCTAACAAAGCCCTTCGCGTTTGTAAGTCTTTCCAATCTTTCATCGTGAAATAATATCAATATACCATCCTTGGTCATCCTAACGTCGAACTCTACAGCATCTACTCCAATTTCAATTCCGCGTTTTATCGCCTTCAAGGTATTCTCTGGCTCTATTCCAGCAGCTCCTCTATGACCTATGATTTTCATCATTTAAGAAAATCCAATGAATTAAATATAGTTGATTTTGAGCTAAGCATTTGTCTCACCATTACCTAAACGATGAGATTTATGTGAATCTTGATTAGAGTCATACTCTACGTAATGTTCATGAAGATTAGTTGTGAATAATGCGATTAATTACCAAGCATTTGTCTAATTAACTCGATTTCCATCAACCTTTTAAGAATATTAATCCCATTTTTAACCTAGCAATATGGATATCATCCTGGCACAGCTACCATACTTATTTTACAGCAGCGCTTTCATTTTAGGCATAATGCACGGATCTGATCCAGGTCATGGATGGATCCTTGCAGCTTCAATGGGGCATCGAAAGGGAAGGACTGGAATTTTTTTAGCATCCACGACTGTAACTGTGGGACATTTTATTTCAAGCATCGTTGTAGTAATGTTTATATGGATTCTTAAAGAATCCATCATCGGTTACTTTAGTTATGTTGATATAATCGCAGGATTCATGCTCATAGCTATCGGAGCTTATGGAATTTACAAGGAATTTAATAAGAAAGAATCTGAACTGAACGCTACGAATTTAACTGAATTGTTTAAGTACTCGCTGATTCTTGGCTTCGCCCATGAAGAAGAAGTAGCACTGGCTTCGATGATACTTCTAGGAAGCAATCCTTTATTGTTGGCCACTTTATATGGTTCAGCGGTATATTTAGCCATTCTATTTTGGGCTTTTTTGACCAGTGAAATTATCATAATGGGCGGTGAAAGGGGATATAAATTAGCTGAAACATTATCTCGATCTACTCCTTTGATATTAATAGCCTTAGGTTTGTATGTTATTTTTCTCTGAGTAATTGGTCTTTGATTGAATTTTTAGAAAAATGATACGGAAGTTGTAAATATTAACGATATCTTACAATGTCCAGCGATCATTCCAGCGAAGATTCTATAGAAACTTAAGACAATTCAATCTAAGAACTTTCTTGGGTTGAGAATTCGATTTGGATCTAGGATGTTTTTCATTGTCTTAATCAGTTCTATTTGATCGCCTATCTCTTCAAAAAGCCATTTCTTCTTAAGTAATCCTACACCGTGGTGATGAGATATCGTAGCTTTATTCTTCAAGATTACCTTGGCAGCTTCATCCCAAACCCTCCAGTATGTTTCTTCGTCTTGCTTTATTAAAAACACAGAGTACATTGAAGCGCCGTTTAAATAGGGATGCGTGAATCTAATTAACACCTTATTAACCCCTTCAATCGAGCTCAACGTGCTGTTTAACTCCTTGTAAAGCCTTGGAAGAACGCCCCACGTACATGCAGTATCGATACTGTCCATCCAAAGACCTGCATTGATCAATCTCATCAGATGCTCTTCGTAATCTCTTGAAAAAGCTTTCCTCCAAGTTTTAACGAGATCTTCCTTTGCTATCCTCCCTTCATACTTCTCTGCGATCTTATCAGTTATGCTTGCTTCAACTTCAGCCAGTCTAGGTTCATTTCTCCTAAACCTCGTCAATGCTATAAAGCTTCTTTCATTCAACATCATCAGACTGCTCTCTTCATCATGGATGACAGCTCTCCTAGGAGAAGGAATATTCATTGAGTATTCTCTGAGGAATTTAAGTGAATTGTCCAATTCATCGAAAGAATAGGCTCTATCTATTACGTAATTCGCTAAAGGTTGGATTCTCAGCATAGCAGAGACGATTATTCCAAACACTCCTTCAGAACCTATGAATAGACTTTTTAGATCAGGGCCCATGGAGGATCTTATTGCTCTTTTAGGACCCAATGATATAAGCTTGCCGTTTGGCAAAATAACTTCTAGGGAAAGCAATAATTCCTCTATATTGCTAGAACTATGGGAACCAGTTCCTTTATGGGCTATCGCTCCGCCTATGGTGAGCATGCTAAAGGATTGAGGATGATAATCTATTGTGTAGCCTTTTTCATTCAGGAAAGTTTCAAGCTCAGAAA
>JBEPYP010000132.1:0-3871 GCA_041641355.1 Thermoproteota archaeon
GAGAAAAACGAAACATTCGTCATCCAAGACCATCTCCTTGAATACTTCACAAGCATCTCTTAGATATTTAGCCATGAAAGCACCCGATTTACCGTACTCTTCTATTAATTCTGAAACCTTCATTGAGAGTTTTAATACCATATCCTTAATCTCTTCCATAATTTAGAGAAGGAAATGTTTATATTAATCGCTTAAGCTGATTAAATGACTGCCTTCTTCAGTTATTATTTTGATTAAAGGGTTTGAAATCGAAGATCTAATTTTAAGAATTACTAACGTAAGAGGAGGCAGGACTGTCTTTGAATCGAAGATTTCTAAATCCGTTGAATTAAAAACTATCACATAATTTAACGATGTATAGCTTGAACTTAAATTGTAAAGATACAGTATCAGGAAATGCGGACTTTTACTTAAGACCCTAATGTAAAAGTTTGCTATATCGAATTCTATAAAGCTAGTCTTGTTTGAAGATATCGTTAGAAGAAGATCTACATTGTCTGTTCCTCTCAAATACCCACCTATTCCAACCAACAAAATCGATAAGGAAGAAAAGCTTGAGAAGTTGGAAGAATTAAGTTTCAACTTGGCCAAATTAATTTGACTTTCTTTGATAATAGCAGCTATATCCATAGTAATGTTGAATTCCTCATGACTAAGCAAGCGATACTCTATTTCGAGCTTATACTCAGTATCATGATAAGAGACGTTCTTAAAAGAAAATAAAAGAGCTATCTTGCCTTTGTCAGAACAAACGATGATGTAAATTTTTCTTAGAATCAAATCAGGCAAGTTACCATATAGACATGAATAATCAAGGGGCTTAACATTGTAGGGATAGTACTTATCAAGAGAAGCTGAATAAAGAAGTTTTTGCTCATTGTTGACTTTTTCAGAAGCTCTTATGCTTTCCAAATACAAAGAAAGAGCCTTGAAAGATTGATCATTTAAATATAGGAAAAAAGCCGTAGAGGCGACTATAAGAGAAGCTAAGAAAAAAGAACCCAAAGCGCTAGAGATGGCTTTCATAACTTGATTTTTAAGAAAATATAAGGCATCGCTAAATGATCAATTCTCTTGCGTAATCCAGACTAATTAAAAAGTTAAGTATTAAAAAAGCGAAAATAGAATAGTGCCCTGGTAGCTCAGCCAGGATAGAGCGGCGGCCTCCTAAGCCGTAGGTCGAGGGTTCGAATCCCTCCCAGGGCGTTCATGCTGAATATTTTAAGCGGAATAACTAGAGGAAACTTATTGATAATAGGCAAGAGGAAAAGCGGAAAAACAGCGCTCGCCTTTTATTTTGCCTCTAAATTAAATAAAAAAAGAATAATTTATCTTTTTTCGAACATGTATAATTTAATTAATTTAATAGAAAAATTAAATCCAAATCTTAATATATTTTTTAAAAAATTTTACAAACTTGATAATTTAATAGAATTTATTTTTGAAATGGATTATATGAACGATGATACTTTGCTTATTTTTGATGATTTATCAATATTAAATTTAGAAATAAAAAATATAATGGAATATTATGTTAAATTAAATAGTTTTTTGGCATATCTTTCATTACTTGCAATAAATAAGAAATATATGAATGTTTTTATAATAAATAAAGATGATGAAATACTCAATAAAGCTTTCAATTATTGGTGCAATTATATTTTAGAAATAAATAAAGAAGGTGACATCCTAAAAGTTAGTTTTAAGAGAGAAGAAAGAATAAAAGAAACAATCCTAAATATAAAGGACTTGTTGATATGGACCTAAGCGTTGTACTTGGATATCTTTGGCCTCTGCTTTATATATCACCAGCCTATGCTGCTAATTCGACACCGCTCTTTATAGGTAATATAATTAAAGGAAAAAAACCTTTAGATTTGGGGCTTAGGTTCAGAGACGGTAGAAGAATCCTTGGAGACGGAAAGACCTTTGAAGGTACCATAGCAGGTTTCTTTGTAGGCTTGATTTATTTCTTAACTTTCTATTATTTAGATAAAAAACTAAGCATTCTAAATTTGTACATAAACGAACTCGAAGGTTTAACCTTGATAGTTGGAGCTATAATAGGGGACTTGTTAGGTTCTTTCTTGAAGAGGCGATTGGGAGTTGAAAGAGGAGAAATGCTTCCCGTATTCGATCAAACAGGATTTTTGATTTTCGCAATTTTAATTCGATCTATATTCTTCGGCGTTGTATCATATGATCTAGTTCTCTATCTTTTCGTAATGACTTTCCTCATACATATGTTAACCAACCTAGCCGCTCACAGAATGGGAATTAAGGAAAAGCCGTTCTAACCAAGCTTGGGTATCAACATGACCCATAATATGAAGAATAATGTCAACAAGAGAAACAGAGAAAATGCTAACAGTATTGTGGGCGGTCTAGAATGATATTTTCTATTACCTATAATATACAAAGCTAAGAGACTGACGAATAAGAAGAAAAGAGTTATATAAACAAGCGTCATTTCAAGTATAGTTTGCTGCGATAAGGATGGATGAATAACGATTATACTTCTCTCTCCAGAGAGATAGGGTAAAACGTTTTGGGTGATTACGAATATAATACCAGCCAAATATGCTATCGTGATTAAAGATAACAAGTAAGGCATTATAGTAGAAAACAATATATTTATGAATTTCTCAAGGTTTTTCTGTATCGGCATCTTCTATATATTACTGAGTACTATAATTTATTTTTGATGGAAGAAAAGTTGAGATGGTTACCCCAAATGAGAAGACTTTTTTTGCTTTCTTTAATCTACGATATAGCATTCTTGGATCTTTTCACGCTGACCAATAAACCAAATCCAATCATAGGAATGATAGGATTATCGATAGGAGGCTTTGTTTACGTTCTTTCCCAGCTTCTGAATATTATCTTCTTAGAGAACATATCCTTCTTCATTCTAATCGCCAGCGCAATCTGGGTGATTTTCTCAAGTTTTAGGAGGAGACCGATTTATGTTTTCGATATAGAAAAGGCTAAGGAGTTGGTTAATAAAAAAGGATTAAAAATAGAGAATCTCGATGATATAGAGCACGCTAAGGCTATAATAGAATATAGCCTTTATATGACCCAGCAAGCAAAGTCTCCCGAAGAAATGAAAAAGTATCTAGATATAGCATACGAGACTTGGTATAAAGTGATGAAAAAGAAGGGATATCCTTTACCTTATAATTTTCGGAGAAAGTGAGCATTAAGAAACCAGCTTCTCATACTCCTCAGCAGATAGCAATTCATCGAATTCTTGAATGTTAGTCGGTCTAATCTTAGCTATCCAACCTTCACCGTATGGATCTTTGTTTATTAGTTCAGGATTCCTTTCTAATTTTTCATTGACCTCTATCACTTCCCCGCTAATGGGTGAATATATATCAGAAGCGGTTTTGACGGATTCAACAACAGCTAAAATTTCTCCCTTATTTACCTTTTTACCTACCTTAGGCAATTCTATATAAACTATATCTTTGAGCTTGGATTGAGCATACCATGTTATACCTACATAAACTACACCACCATCTTCTTTGGCCCACTCATGCTCCTTTGTGTATTTCCTATCTTTAGGAAACTTCTCGCTCATAAGACTTAAATAAGAATTTTTTATTTAAAAATGATACATGGATGTAAGAAAAACGTTAAAGAAAGCATTCAGAACTTTAAGAGGAATCTTCAAAGAAATACCTAAACCTTCTGCTGAAACTTTTCTAATAATCTTAATCCTAACCTTCAATTTCATTATAGCTCTATCTATAAGATTAATGCCACTCAGATATGGAATTTTCCTCCATGAATTTGATCCATGGTTCCAGTATTATCAAGCAAAATGGATAGTAGAGAGGGGATGGGGAGGATTCATAGAATGGTT